>NZ_DAXETW010000076.1:0-13276 GCF_051155795.1 Longibacter sp. | reverse complement strand
AACCAGCCGCCCTTGTACGGGTGCTTGCGGATCGCCCAAAGGATCCCCGTGATCAGGACGGCCATGGCGGTCTCATACAGCATCGTCGGATACACACCGTCCATTGCCGGGCCGCACTCTTCGATGATGGAGGCGTCGTTCACGTAGGCGTTGCGTGTATCCAATATGCTCCGGGGAAACTGCTCGGACCAGAGCCACGACGGGATCCACTGCGGCTTGTTCGCCAGATCCGAGCAGACCCCCCAGTCACCGTCCCCGGCCAGGTAGCAGCCAATCCGACCGATTCCGTACCCGAGCATCAAACCGGGAGCGATGGCATCGGCGACGCGTGGGATGCTGAGGTCGTATTTCCGGAGATACCACACGATCCCGCCGCCCGCCACGAGGAGTCCCCCATAAAACGTCAGACCGCCGGTCGAGAAAATCATCGCCGACGGCGCCTCCATGAAGTCGCCCAGGTTCTCCAGGATGTGGAAGATCTTCGCTCCCACGATGCCGAGAATGGCCGCCATCGCCGTAAGCGTGCCGACGAGCACCGACGGGCTCGCCTCGGTCTTCCGACGCGAGCCTTCCTCTTTCACGCGAACGCCGGAGATCTGACCCGCCCGGTACATCCGGTCCAGCTCACGCATCGTCAGGTACGCCGCCGCGATAATGGCGAGCGCCACCATGAGCCCGAACGAATAGATCGGGAACGGAAACTCGATGCCGAGGAGGTCCGAGAAGAGGTCACTAACCCGTGGGTACATGGCGACAGGATCTCTGGAGAGACGGTGGAAGGCGCTCCGTAAGCGCGGTCAGAATCTAGCCAAGACGATCGGGCTCGGCGGTCGGCGTGCACCGGTTCACTTCCGGTCCATCACGAAGTCGACGATGCCGTCGAACGGCACCTCGACCTGTTCGCCGCTCGCCATGTGCTTGACCTGCGCGGCACCCGCCTCGAGTTCGTTGCCCCCGATGATGATGGCGTAGGTCGCGTCCTGTCGGTTGGCCTCTTTCATCTGTGACTTCAGCGAACGCCCCTTCAGGTCGTGGGCGACGTGCAGCCCCTCGCGTCGAAACCGGTGCACCGTGCGAAAGACCCAGCGTTCCGCGTCCTCGCCGAGAGAGGCGAAGAACACGTCCGCACCGGCCGGTTCAGGAAGATCATTCCCGGCCGCCTCGATCGCGAGGAACAGACGCTCCATCCCTGCGGCAAAGCCGATCGACGGCACCGGCTGGCTGCTACCGATTTCTTCTGCAAGAAGATCGTACCGGCCTCCACCGGCAAGGGCACTTTGGGCGCCGAGGTCTGGACTCTCGAGTTCGAAGGCCGTTCGCGTATAATAATCGAGGCCCCGGACAAGCAACGGATCTTCCTCGTACTCGATCGACAGATCGTCGAGGTGGGTCTTGACGCGTTCGTAGTGCTCGCGGCTGTCCGCCTCGACGAAGTCGGTGAGCGCAGGCGCATTGGCGAGAATCTCCTGCTCGTAGTCGAGCTTCGTGTCCAGAATCCGGAGCGGGTTTTTCGCCAGACGACGACGGCTGGTTTCTGACAGATCGTCCTCGTACGGCTCGAGATAATCGCGCAGCGCGTTCACGAATTTCGCTCGGGCGTCCGGCATACCCAGTGTGTTGATGCGGAGCGAGGTGTTTTCCACCCCGAACGCGCGGTATATCGCCATCATGATTGCGATGGTCTCCGCGTCGGCCCGGGGATCATCGGCACCGATTACCTCAACCCCGAACTGGTGGAACTGTCGATACCTTCCCTTCTGCGGCTGCTCCGCACGAAAGCACGGGCCGATGTAAAACAGCTTCTGCACGCCCCCGCGCTGCTCCAGGTGATGCTGCAGGAAGGACCGCATCACGGGCGCGGTGATTTCCGGGCGTAAGACGTAGTTCGTACCCGACCGCTCAAACGCAAACATTTCCTTGGACACGATGTCGGTCATCTGACCGACGCCCCGGGCGACGAGCTCCGTCGGCTCAAAGATCGGCGTCCGGATCTCCTCCAGATTGTGGCGATGCATCACGTCACGGATCGTCTCCTCGACGGCATGCCACTCCGCACTGCTGGCGATGCGCGTGCCGCCGTCGCTGTACGCGTCGGGGAGGATGTCGAACGTGCCTTTGATGTTCTGAAACGACGTGCTCACGTCGGAATCGGGCAGGGTTAGGGGAAAAGGTCAGCGGTTGGGATGCAGGCGGCGGACGTCCGGACGTAGAGGGCCAATTTACAGGTCGGACGCACCCGAAACCTCGAACTCCCGCCGAAACCTCGGTGGGCGGGCAGGAGCGAGTCGGTTTCGGCCGGCGACTACTGGCGGAGATCGGCCTCGCCGTCTTTCAGCAGGCGCAGGACGTCGTCCGCCGAGGAGGCGTCACGCAGGCCTGAGCGCAGGTCATCGCGACTGACGAGCCGCGAGATCCGGCCGAGGATCTTGATGTGGTGCGACTTATCGGCCTCCGGTCCGACGAGCAGGAGAAGGAGATGGACGGGCTCGTCGTCGATCGCCCCGAATTCGACCGGGCGCTCGGTCGTGGCAAAGGCCGCGATGGTTTCCTGCGCCGCGTCCGTTTTCGCGTGGGGTAGACCGAGCCCCTTGCCCACGCCGGTCGACATCATCTCCTCACGGGAAAAAATCGCCCGTCTCACGGTGTCGATGCTGTCGATGGCCGGATGACCCGCCAGGACATCAACGAGGGCGTTGATGACGTCCGCCTTCGACGTTCCCGGGAGGCCGATCCGAATCCGGTCGGGGCTGAGCAACTGGTTGATCTCCGTCGTGCTGGTCGTCGGCATGCGCGGCCGGGCTTGGGTGAGCGAGCGCGTCGGGTGGCATTGCGGAGAATGCCACAGGACATGCGAACGCCAGGGCTGCGTGCATGTTCGGGGGGCCCGGCAAGGCCCGAAGAAGATGCAACGGAAACCCGCGGACCTATCCCTCCACGGTACGGATGCGCTCTAAAACGAAGTGCATGTCATCCGGCACGTCCACCTCAAACGCCATGTGCTCCCCCGAGGCCGGGTGATCGAAACCGAGGCGGTAGGCGTGCAGCGCCGGACGGGGCATTCGCTCGAAGAGCCGGTCGTAGAACGTCCGCCGCTTCCCGCCCTGCGTGCCATAGCGAACGGCCTGCCCGCCATATTTCGGGTCCCCGAGGACCGGATGGTTTTCTTCCGCCGCGTGGACGCGAATCTGGTGCGTACGTCCGGTCTCCAGTTCGAACTCAACCACGCTGGTATACCCGTGCTCTTCGATCGTCCGGTAATGCGTCGTGGCCTGCTTCCCCCGATCCGCGTCCACGACCGCCATGCGCTGCCGATGATGCGGATCCCGCCCGATGGGACCCGTGATGGTTCCCTCTCGCGGGTCGAACTGCCCCCACACGATCGCCCGATACCGCCGCTCCGTCGAGTGCTCCTTGAACTGAGCGGCAAGGGCCCGGTGCGCGCGATCATGCTTGGCCACGACCAGCAGCCCCGACGTGCCTTTGTCGAGACGATGAACAATCCCCGGCCGAACAACCGGGTGGTCGGGCCGCTCCGGCAGCGCGTTGATCATCGACAGCCCGACCTCAGCCTCTTCTGTATCCTCGTCATCGGCCGCGACCGAGTCCCCGCCCACGTGGTGCAGGAGAGCATTCACCAGCGTGCCGCTCCGGTGCCCCGGGGCCGGATGCACGACCATGCCGGCCGGCTTATTCACGACGAGCACGTCGTCGTCCTCGTACAGCACATCCAGTGGAATATCCTCCGGCGTCGCCTCCATCGGCGGTTTTCGTATGAGCCGGAAGACGATCACGTCTCCCGCGTCGACGCGATACGACTTCGACGCATCCCGTCCGTTCACCTTGACGTGGCCCTTCTTGATCGACCGCTGCACTTTGGTGCGCGACGACTCCGGGTAAAACTGGGTGAGGTACTTGTCGAGGCGTGCACCGCCCTCGTCCTTCGCCACGACGACCTCGACGGCGCGCCCCTCGCGCCGCACATCCGCCTCGTAATCCGATTCGTCGAACGACTCACTCATATCAATCAGACCCGGCCATTGAACCCTGAACGTTGAACCCTCAACCCTGAACGGACGCGCTCATCCCACAAAATCCGCGACGGCCTCCAGTGCGCGATCCAGATCGTCTGTCGTCACGTACGCGTGCGGCGAGAAGCGAACCTTCCGGTTCCTGACGGCCGTCGCCACGCCTGCTGACGTCAGGTGATCTGCCAGCGCTTCCGGTTCATCCGGCGCCACGGTGACGATGCCGCTACCGTGGGACGGATCGCTCGACCCGTAGCGGGGGAGGCCGAGACCGGCCAGCCCACCGGCCAGGTGCGCCGCCAGGTCGCGAACCTGGCGCTCGACGGCGTCCGAGCCCAGCGCGAGATGCTGCTCCAGGGCGGCGTTCATCCCCGCAAGCCCGATCCCATTGAGCGTGCCGCTCTCGAAACGACGCGCGTCGTCGTGAAACGTCAACTCGTAGTCGTCAAGCTCTTCCCAGTCGACCGGCCCGTGGAGCCACCCCGCCGGCGGCCGAATCTTGGACTGCAGGTCGCGCGAGCAGTACAGAATGCCGATCCCCTGCGGAGCCATGAGCCATTTATGCCCCCCGGCGGCCAGCACGTCGATACGGCAGGCGTCAACGTCCATCTCGAGCGCGCCAAGTCCCTGGATGGCGTCGACACAGAAGATGATGTCCCGTTCCGCGCACAGCCGTCCGATTTCCGGCAGGTCGGCCCGAAACCCGGACAGAAAGTGCACCCACGACACGCTCACAACGCGGGTGCCGGGACGGAGCGTTCGCTCCACATCTTCCACAGAGTAAGCGCCCTCCGACGTCGGGATAAAGTCGACCGCCACCCCACGATGCTTCTGGTTCAAAAACGGGAATACGTTTGTCGGAAACGAACCGTCGGGAATCGCGACGCGGTCGCCCGGCTGCCAGTCGAGCCCCTCGGCGAGGGCATTCAGACCGGCAGACGTGTTCTGGGCGAAGGCGATGCGATCATTGCTCGTCCCGACAAGCGATGCCACCTTCTCCCTCGTGTCCTGAAGGAGCGGCAAGAGCGTCGTCTCGAACCCATCGATCTGTGCCCCCGCTTCGACGCCGCCGCGCGTCCCGGCGTACTCGGCCATAGCGCTCCGAACCGGCGTGCTGAGCGGACTCGTTGCGGCGTGATTAAGGTACACCGAATGGTCGGTGTGAGGGAAGCCGCTGCGGAATTCGGCCAGGTTCATGGGAAAACGGTTCGAGAAAATGAAGAGCCGTCGGTGGAGCCATGCTCAAGAGATCGTGCTCGGCACAAAGCGATCAAACGTAGACACGTTGTCGCAAACAAACGTCTCGGTATCGCTAACGTACCGCCGCTCTTCGATGCGGAAGCGGTCGTCCATAATGTCGATCCGGTTGTAGAAATTGGTCTTCCGGTTCGACCCTCGGCCGCGCGTGCTCGTTGCCGTTCCGGCACTTGCGATGACGATGCGTCGCTCGTTCGGGACGATCTCGATTGGCTCCACATGCGAGATGTGAAGGTGGCCGCAAAGGATGAGGTGAACACCCGCCTCCGCGGCGACGTTGAGGGTTGCCTCTGCCTGTCTGGCGACATCGTGCGGCCCGAGGGCCTGAATTTGCGTCAGGTGGTGATGCAGAACGAGCACTTTGAACCGATCCTCCATGCCCTGGAAGAACCGCCGAATGGCATGGCGTTCGCGCGACCCGATCCGTCCGCCTTTGATCGTTCGGCCATGGGCGGAGTTGATCCCAAGAACCGCGATTTGGTCCGTGATGTGGTCCGGCGTCAGGTTCGCGCTGACCATCGATCGGTACCGGCGTAGCGGCGTGAGGAGCCGACGGACCGGCCGCCACCAGGGATACACATCGTGATTGCCCGGCACGACGATCACCGGCGGCTCGAAGCGCTGGAGCATGTCCGTCGCCGCGTCGAATTCAGACGGCCGCGCCCGCTGGGTGAGGTCCCCGCTGATGGTGACCAGATCGACCGCACGGTCGTTGATCTCCTGCACGAGCGCATCCACGATCCCTGGGTGCGCGATACGACCGAAATGCGGATCTGAAACGTGGGCGAGCGTCATAGCACGAGGCGTCGGGCAAGCGAGAGGGTCGCGTACCGAAGATACGTAATCGCCGCGACGCCCGGTGCAGGCACGTCGCGGCGAGTTCATCCTGGCCCGTCGACCGGAGCAAGGGCAACGTCCGGTCGGTCCGGGAAACGGTTTACAGAAGCATGTTCATCGGGTCCTCGAGGTAGCGCTTCACGTCCTGTAGGAATTGCGCGCCGACCGCTCCGTCTACCACCCGGTGGTCGCACGACAGCGTGATCTTCATACGCTTGCCCGGCACGACCTCGCCGTCTTCGACGACCGGTTCGTCCCTGATTTCACCGATGGCGAGGATCGCCGCGTTCGGCGGGTTGATAATGGCGGTGAACTCCTCGATGCCGAACATGCCGAGGTTGCTCGTGGTGAACGTCGAGCCTTCGAACTCCTCTGGCTGCAGTTCTCGGTTCCGGGCGCGCCCGGCCAGCTCGCGCGTCTCTTTCGAAATCTGCGCCAGTCCCTTCCGGTCGGCGTTTCGAATAACGGGCGTGATCAGCCCTTCGTCGATCGCGACGGCGATCCCGACGTGGACCTGGTTGTACTTGCGGATTTCCCCGTCCTCCGCCAGGTACGACGCGTTGACGTATGGATGCTGGCGCAATGCCAGGGCGCAGGACTTCGTGATGAAGTCGTTGAACGAGATCTTCGGCCCATCCTGCTTCTCCGTCAGCGCGTTGATCTTTTTTCGCGCCTCTACGGCATTCGCCATGTCGACGTCGACCGTAAGGTAAAAATGCGGAGCGGTGTACTTGCTCTGCGCCAGGCGACGCGAAATCGTCTTCCGCATTTGCGAGATGTTCTCGCTGTCGTACAGATCGCCGGCTTCGTCAACGACGCTGGTTGGCATCTCGAACGCCGGCTCGCTCGCCGGTCGCGGCGCCGGAGCGGATTCCGGCTCGGCAGGGACGGCCTCCCCTTCTTCGATGCGCGCCTCCACGTCCCGGCGCACAATGCGCCCCTCCGGGCCGGAGCCGTCCATCGTCGCCAGATCGATGCTGTGCTCCTGCGCCAGACGACGAGCAAGTGGGGACGCCTTGATGCGGCGCCCCTCCTCGTCGGTGCCAGCTGGGACCGGTTCGGGCTCCCGGTCGCGAATTTGTCCGTCCCCGGTGGGATCGGTCGACTCCGATGCCTCCTGCGGTGCGGTTTCGTCGTCGGACGGCGCGGACTCCGGACCGTCCGCAGCTTCGTCCGCTCCGGCTACAACGTCCGAGATGTCTTCGCCTTCCTCTCCGAGAACAGCGATGAGCTGCCCGATCGGCACGGAGTCGCCTTCATCGATCACCTTCTTCAGAAGGACGCCGTCGTCAAACGCCTCCACGTCCATGGTGGCCTTATCCGTCTCCACCTGGGCGATCACGTCGCCCGCCGACACCTCATCGCCCTCATCGACGAGCCAAGCCGACAGGACCCCATCTTCCATGGTGTCGGTGAGCTTGGGCATCTCAATTTCAATCGCCATAGGTCAGTCTCGCGTTTCGAGAGTCAGGAAAAACAATATCAGAGAATCCGGCCACAGCGACCGCCGGCGTCGCCGGTCCAGCAGGTCGCCTTACGTGTTTGCATGACTACGCTGCGGCGTACAGAACGCGCTTGCTGGCGCGGACGACTTCCTCCACGCTTGGCATGTAGCGGTCCATCAGGTTAGGGGCGTAGGGCGCCGGCGTGTCGGGCGGAGTGACGCGCAGAACGGGCGCGTCGAGATGATCGAAGGCGCGTTCCTGCACCTGATGCGTCACCTCCGATGCCACACTCGAGAACGGGCTGCTCTCGTCAACGACCACGAGCCGGTTGGTTTTCATCACCGAGCGAATGATCGTCTCGATGTCCAGCGGCTTGATCGTCCGCGGGTCGATGACCTCCGCACTGAAGCCCTCCTTCTCCAGCTCTTCTGCAGCGTTCATCGCGACGTGGTAGCTCTTCGAGTGCGCAACGATCGTCACGTCGTCCCCTTCCCGGGCGATCCGTGCTTTCCCGATGGGCAGGAGGTAGTCGGACGCGTCGGACACCTCGCCCTTCAGCCCGTACATCTGCTCGCTTTCCAGGAAGACGACCGGATCGTCGTCGCGAATGGCCGACTTCAGCAGCCCTTTCGCATCATCCGGGTTCGACGGTGCGACCACCTTCAGACCGGGGAAATTCGAGTACAGCGCCTCGGTCGAGTTCGAGTGGGTGGCACCCAGCTGGCCGGCGGCTCCGTTAGGACCGCGGAAGACGATCGGACAGCCAAACTGTCCCCCGGACATGTAGCGCATGTTCGGCGCATTATTGATGACCTGATCGAACGCAACGTACGAGAAATTGAACGTCATGAATTCGATAATCGGACGGAGGCCGCTCATCGCCGCCCCAATGCCGAGTCCGGCGAACCCGAGCTCGGCGATGGGGGTGTCGATGACGCGATCCGGCCCGAACTGGTCGAGCATGCCCTGACTGACCTTGTAGGCCCCGTCGTATTCGGCGACCTCTTCGCCCATGAGGAAGACGTTTTCATCACGCTCCATTTCTTCCGTCATGGCCGCGCGAATGGCTTCGCGAAGCTGTAGAGTTGCCATAAGTTGCGATGTCGAAGTTCAAAAGGTGAAATGGGTGGTCGGAGTCCCGCTGGCCAGGCCATCGGCCGGGCGCCGCACGTTCGCGCCCAACGAAGTGACTTAGCGAATGAACGGGTAATCCTCCTGGGCATATACGTGGTCGTAGATCGCGTCGTCGTCGGGGAAGTCACTGTTTTCTGCGAACTCGATTGCGTCGAGAACCTCCTGTTTGATCTCTTCGTCAAGCGTCTCGATCTCCGAGTCGGTGGCGACGCCCTGGTTGACGATGTACTGCTCGAGACGAACGATGGCGTCCTCGCTCTTCCGGGCATTCAGCTCGCCTTCCTGGCGATACTTCGCCGGATCAGAAATCGAGTGTCCCTGATACCGGTAGGTCCGGATCTCGAGCATGGACGGCTGTCCCTCTCGGGCGAGCGCCACGTGGTCCTTCACCGCACGGTTGACGCTGAAGACGTCCATTCCGCTGGCAAGGGAGCAGGGCATGTCAAACGAGCGGCCGTGCTTGAACAGGTCCGGCTCGGCCTGCACACGATCAACGGCGGTCCCCATCGCGTATTGATTGTTCTCGCAGATGAAGACGATCGGAAGGTCGTAAATCCCCGCCAGATTCAGCGCTTCTCGGTACGCGCCCTGTGCCATGGCCCCGTCCCCGAAGAAGCAGAGGCACACGTTGTCTTCCCCGCGATATTTATGCGCGAAGGCAATCCCCGCGCCGACCGGCAGGTGCGCGCCGACAATAGCGTGCCCGCCGAACATGCGCTTGCCGGCGTCGAAGAAATGCATCGAACCGCCTTTGCCCCGCGAGCAGCCGTCCCGCTTCCCGAAAAGCTCCGCCATGCAGACCCCGGGATCCATTCCCATCGCAAGGCCAATGCCGTGGTCACGGTAGGCCGTGATGACGGAGTCCTCACCGAGACGAATACCATAAACCGATCCGGTCGAGACCGCTTCCTGGCCGATGTATAGATGCAGGAAGCCGGATATCTTCTGGCGCTGGTACATCTGACGGCACCGCTCCTCGAACCGCCGCTGCAGCAACATATTGCGCAGCATCGGCATCAGGTCGTCATCCGACAAGTCGAGTTCATCATGCGAGAAACGGTCAGCCGGGTACGTATTGTATTCGACCGTTTCCGTAATCGGGCCGTCCGGAATGTCGATCGACTGGCGCGTCCACGGGCCCTCCGGCTCCGTCGCTTCGTCCGCCGCGGATTCGCTCACCGCGTCCTCATCGGCGGCACCATCGCCCGACGGTGCGTCGAGGGCGTCGGCGGGATCGGTTTGGGCCTTGCTCTTATCGTCTGCCATAGGTGAATGCGTCGTGCGTGGTGCGGGCAATGTGGGATGCCGGCCGGGCGTCTCGCAGGGGGACGTCGGCGAGTCGTTCCTACCGGCGCGATGAAGTGATGAAGTCAGCGCGTCGGTGAACGCGATGCGGTATGGGGCCCGACGTCGGCGCGCGCGGCACGAAGGTTCCGTTGCAGCACGCGCTGATCCGATTCAGTACAGCATCGGGCGGGGTTTCATAGAAGCAACGACATCATGCCTTTGTATCAGACCCCGGAAGCGCGGTTTCGCACGGTTCGTTCAAACATTTGCGAACGTTCGCTGCTTCGGGTCGCCGGAAGCGCTTTTTGAACCTCTTTCTCACCCGGAGCCACCCTCGGTTCCGCATGTTTACCATAATGAATATCCAGCACACGACCGGCTGTCCGGCGCGTTGCGGTTGGCGCACACGCTTGGTACCTTTTCAGCTTGAACGTGAACCTCGCGGCAACGCGCCTGCAGCGATGCCGACGCGGAATTCCCGTGTTCGTCCCCCCAACCCCTTTCCGTCTCTTCTTCTACCCGCCGTCCCCGCTCCACGTGCCCCCCACGGACTCTTCATCGGCCATCGATACCCATCCGACAAGATCAACGGCGACACGGGTCGACACCTCGTCGCTGGTCATTGTCCCGACATACAACGAGTCAGATAACATCCGGATCGTCATCGATCGTGTCATGCAGCTGGACGCGGATCTGTCGATCCTGGTCGTCGATGACGGATCCCCGGACGGCACGGCAAGCATCGTCCGTGAAGCGATGGACCCCTATCCCGGACGGGTCCACCTGATTCAGCGAGACGGGAAGCTTGGTCTGGGAACGGCCTACCTCCGCGGCTTTCGCTTTGCGCTGGACCACGACTACGAGTACATCTGCGAGATGGACGCCGACCTCTCGCACGACCCCGACGATCTGCCCGAATTGATCGCGCCCGTGAAAGCGGGCGAATGCGACCTTGCGATCGGCTCCCGCTATGTCGGCGGCGTCCGCGTCATCAACTGGCCGCTGTCGCGACTTGTGCTGAGCTATGGCGCAGGCGTTTACACCCGGGCCATCACGCGCATGCCCATCCGAGACGTTACGGCCGGGTTCAAGTGCTTCCACCGGCGCGTCCTCGAACAGCTGGACCTCTCGCGGGTGCACTCCAACGGCTACGCGTTCCAGGTTGAAATGCACTACCGCACCTGGCGCGAAGGCTTCCGGATCCAGGAGGTGCCCGTCATCTTTACCGAGCGTACGGAGGGACAGAGCAAAATGAGCAAGGCAATCGTCCGCGAGGCCGCCTGGAAGGTATGGGAGCTGCGACTGCGCGACCTGGTCGGGCGGTTGTGAATTGCGGATTTTCGATTGTCGATTGGAGATTGTCGATTTGATTGAATCGTACCAGCATTTGCCGTCTCCTCGGACAACGGCAATTCAACATTCTAAATCCACACGTCTGCATTCCCAGCATACCAACGATCCAACGTACCAACGATCCAACGTACCAACGCGCCAACGTATCAACGCATCAACGCGCTAACGATTCAACGCGTCAACGCTTGAAATCGCTGGCAACTCGGAGTTGGAGACGTTAACTTGGCGTACTGCTCTTGGGACCGCATCCGTTCTGCCCATGTCCGCTCCGCCCCGCGCGTCATCCGGCCCGCCCTTCGTCGAGCCGCCGGCCCGGCGTCACGCTCGCCTCATCTGTGACGCCTTCGACGCCTACCAGGCCCGCTTTCGCGTGATCACGCGTCGGGCGCAGCGCCGGTTCGAGCACCGCAACTGGAACGCTCTTCGGTCGGACGCTACCGAGCGGTTGACGCTCTACCGCCAGGTCGTCGACCACATCGAGTCCGACACCCGGCACCACCTGCGGGATCGACTCCACAGCAAAGACCTCTGGCGGCAGATCCGGAGCGCATACTCGAAACTCACGCGCGACAAGCGCGACGCCGAGCTGGCGGAGACGTTTTACAACTCGCTGACCCGCCGGATCTTCAATACCGTCGGCGTGGACCCGCACATCGAGTTCGTGACCACGGATATCACCGGGCCACACGAGCCGCCGGAAGAACCCGTCGCCGTCACGTTCTCGGACCGGCCGTCTACGGATGCGTATCTGGACGCCATTCTGGAAGCCTACGCGTTCGACGCCCCCTACGCGCGCCGCACAGATGACATCCGCCGCGCGGCACGCTTCATCGACCGGCGCCTCGACCGGCGGGGCCTGGATGGTCCCATCCGGCAGATCAGCCTCGCACGCCCCGTCTTCTACCGGGGCATCGGTGCCTACCTCGTCGGCTCCCTCACCGTGGGCGACGTCGACGTGCCATTCACGCTCTCCTTCCACCACGATGACGACGGCATCGTCATCGACGCCGTCCTGCTCCGCGAAGACGACGTCAGCATCCTCTTCAGCTTCGCTCGTTCATACTTCCTGGTCGACACGCAGCACCCGCATTCGCTCGTCCACTTTCTCAAAGACATCCTTCCCCGGAAGCGAATCGCCGAGCTCTACATCGCGATCGGCTACAACAAGCACGGCAAAACGGAGCTGTATCGTGATCTGCTTCATCACTTTCAGCATACCGACGACCAGTTCGAGCGCGCCGCCGGCCAGCGCGGCATGGTGATGACCGTCTTCACGATGCCGAGCTACGATATGGTCTTCAAGCTCATCAAAGACGAGTTCGACTATCCGAAGTCGACCACGCGCGCAGCGGTCAAGGACCGGTACCACCTCGTGTTCAAGCACGACCGCGCCGGCCGGCTCGTGGACGCGCAGGAGTTCGAGCATCTTCGGCTGAATGAACGGCTCTTTCGGAACGAGCTCGAGAATGAGCTGCTTGACATCGCGAGCGACACCGTGCATCACGACGGCGACCGCGTCACGATCGACCACTGCTACGTTGAGCGACGCGTAACCCCGCTCGATCTCTACATTCGGGAAAACGACTACGAAGCCTCCCGCGCCGCGCTCGCCGATTACGGCAATGCGATCAAAGACCTCGCCCGAACGAATATTTTCCCGGGAGACTTACTGCTGAAGAACTTCGGCGTGACCCGCCACGGACGCGTCGTCTTCTACGACTACGACGAACTCGGCTTCGTGACGGACTACAACTTCCGGTCGAAGCCGCAGGCGCAGAATTACATGGACGAGCTGTCCGCCGATGCCTGGTTCTACGTCGGGCCCGATGACGTCTTCCCCGAGGAGTTTCGAGTTACCATGGGCGTCAGCGACGAACTCATGGCGGCATTCGAATCGCTGCATGGCGACCTGTTCACCGCCTCCTTCTGGAACGACGT
>NZ_DAXETW010000075.1:0-16066 GCF_051155795.1 Longibacter sp. | reverse complement strand
CTGCCGAACGGCACCCCGCAGCGTCTCACGGACGACGCTCACTTCGAGTACAATCCCACCATCTCCCCGGATGGACGGACGGTGGTCTACACCACGTGGGACGACGAGGATCTCGGCGCCATTTACTCCGTCCCGCTCTCGGGCGGCAACGCGGAGAAGCTGACCGAGCGTCCCGGGTACTACCACACGCCCCGCTTCAGCCCCGACGGGTCCATGATCGTCTTCCGCCGCGGGGAAGGAAACGTCCTCCTCGGGACGCAGCACGGGAGCGACGCTGGCCTCTACTGGATGAACGCCGAGGGCGGCGACATGAACTTCATCCGTGAGGACGGTTACGACGCCCGCTTCGACGCCGCCGGCGAGCGCGTCTACTTCATGACGGGCTACAACGTGGGCAAATCCTACAAGAGCGCCGATCTGGACGGTGGGAAGGTGCGGGACGTGTTCTCTCTGAAGTACGTCGACTCGGTCGTCCCGAGCCCAAACGGCGAGTGGGTTGCATTTACGGATCTGCACAACGCATACATCGCACCGATGCCGACGACGGGACAGGCGATCGAACTCAGCAAGGACGTGTCGTCGATTCCGGTAAAGCAGATCTCGCGGGACGTCGGTATCGACCTGCACTGGTCGGGTGATAGCGAGACGGTGCACTGGATGACGGGGCCGGAGTATTTCTCCCGGTCGCTGGAGAATACGTTCGCCTTCATGGACGGCGCACCGGAGGAACTGCCGGCGATCGATACGACCGGCACCGACATCGGGCTGGAACTGAAGACCGACGTTCCAGAAGGCACCGTCGCGCTGACAAATGCTCGCATCGTCACGATGAACGGCGATGAGGTGATCGAGAACGGCACGATCGTGATTGAAGGCAATACGATTACGGACCTCGGCGCCGATGTCGAGGTGCCGGACAATGCTCATGTCGAGGATGTATCGGGGAAAACTGTTATCCCCGGGTTCGTCGACGCGCATGCCCATGCAAATCACTTTTACAGCGGGCCGACGCCGGAGCAGAACTGGGGCTACTACGCCAACCTGGCCTACGGCGTCACGACGATGCACGACCCGTCGGCGAACACGCAATTCGTCTTCCGACAAAGCGAGTTGCAGAAGACCGGCCGCATCGTCGCACCGCGCGTCTACTCGACGGGCACGATCCTGTACGGAGCCGACGGTGACTTCAAGGCGGAGGTCAACAGCCTGGAGGATGCGCGCTCGCATCTGCGGCGAATGAAGGCGGTGGGCGCGTTTAGCGTGAAGAGCTACAACCAGCCGCGCCGCAACCAGCGCCAGCAGATCATGAAGGCGGCTCGGGAGCTCGAGATGCAGGTGATGCCGGAAGGCGGATCGACCTTTTTCCACAACATCACGATGATTCTGGACGGGCACACAGGCATCGAGCACAACCTGCCGGTGTCGCCGCTCTACAAGGACGTTTTGGAGCTCTGGAAAGCCACGAACGTTGGGTACACGCCGACTCTCGTCGTCAACTACGGTGGGCCGAATGGCGAGTACTGGTGGTACCAGAAGACGGATGTCTGGGCAAAGGATAAGCTGCTCCAGTTCGTCCCGCGCCCGATCGTGGATGCTCGGAGCCGCCGCGTGACGCAGATCCCGGATGAGGAGTACCAACACATTACCGTGGCCGCGCAGGCCAAGAAGCTGGTTGACCAGGGCAACACCGTGCAAATCGGTGCGCACGGTCAACTGCAGGGCCTTGGCGCCCACTGGGAGCTGTGGATGCTGGAGCAGGGCGGCTTCACGCCGCACGAGGCGCTCCGTTCGGCGACGCTACACGGCGCTCAGTACCTCGGATTGGACCGCGACCTCGGATCGCTGGAGGAAGGCAAGCTCGCCGACCTCGTCGTGATCGACGGCAATCCGCTGGAGGACATCCGGCAAACGGAGAACGTCGACCTCGTGATGGTCAACGGCCGGCTGTTCGATGCCGACACCATGGACCAGATCGGGAACCACCCTGAAGAGCGCGCCCCCTTCTGGTTCCAGCGCGAGGCGGTGAACGACCAATTCATCTGGATGCCGGACGCCTTCATGAAGGAAGGCGGCGCAACCTGTTCCTGCGGCCGGGGACGGCATTAGTTTAGTTCAGGGTTCAAGAGTTTAGTTCAGCGTTCAAGGTTCAGGGTTCAAAGTTCGCGGCGCTCCGGAATGAATGTTGGAGCGCCGCTTTCTTTACGTAGAAAGGCTATCCGGACGCGCCCTACTAACACCTCAACACGTGAACACCTCAACACGCGAACATCCCAATTCGCTACTTCCCCTACCGCGCCAACAGCCGCTCGCGAAGGACGCTTCGCTCGGTTTCCATCTCTTCGAGGCGCGTTGGGGACGTATGGACGCCTCAGAGGAAGGCGTCCGGCGAAAAGCCAGACCGGACTACCTCGCCCTTCTGGCGCAGACGGGGTCACCCGTTGACGCGTACCACTGGCTTACTCTTCGGTCCGTGATAGAGGAAACGGGGGATGGCCGCTGACCTCGGGACCTTGCAGGTCCACAGGCTCACCTGGCGTTCTAGTGGGTAGATGAAACCGGGTCCGTCGCAGCGGATCGGGGGTTGTCGTGCGGGGCACCTCCGTAGGGGGCGGAATGGTTACGAAATCCGCATCCACCGCGTCTCCGTCGACCGTGACGATGGCGAGGCCGTACGCATTGCTATCGACGTAGCGCAGGTGAGGATTCTGGGCGTCGTTTGCGACACTCAGGGCGGCCTCCAGCCGTCCGGTTTTTGCGGCGGCTGCAGCGGCCTTCGCTCCGTGCAGGAAAGTCAGGTTCAACGTCTCCTCGAACTCGTTGCCTCCGGCGCCCCGTGCATCATGCGTGATCAGGGGACGGAGAGCGCTGTCAGCATCAACGGCCTGGACCAGAGCCTGAAACACGCTTGGCGAACTGATACCGCAGACGGAGAACTCAGCACCGACTGCGTCCGCCGCGGCCGCATCTGCATTCGCGTGTTCATATTGTCGACAAATCACCCCGGCGAACGAGTTGTGATTATCTCCGGACAGAGACACCACATTCCGGATCCTGTTGTCGTCGAGGAACGCCATGAGCTCTGCACGCTCTGTGAGGTACCCGTCCCAGGTATCCGTGGTAAACACGACCGTCTCGGCATCCGGGTCGACGGCATCGAGGTCGAGTCGCATGGGTAGCGTCGGCACCGAGTGCCCCCACACCTTCCACGTGGCATCCGACGCCTGCATGGTGGCTTTCCACCACGATTTCTGCCGTTTACCGAGCATCGTCCCAGGTGGGTGGTGCCGACGAGCGTTCGGCACCTCGTGATCGCCCGCAGAGACTGTCGCCGGTGGGCGACCGTCGTTGTACGTTCGGCCTGCGTCGAACACTTCGACCACGGACAGCGGCGTCAGATACCGATCGGTGCCGGCGATCTGCCGATTGATCTCCGGCGGAACGGGGTGCGCCGAGCGGTATGACCGGGTATCCGTGAGCGTGAGTTCAAGATGTTTTCCCCACCGAAAGGAGCGGTATATGGTCAGCGATTCGATGGCGCTCCGGTTGTTCGGCTCTGGATGAAGTCCCTCAGTTGCGGTCGCTGGCAACGCGTTGTTTTCAACCGGCGTATCCTTGTAGTCTTGCGCCTGAGACGCCTGCCCCGCGCTCCCGGGGTGATCGGACAAAACGGCGGGGATGAAGTCGAACCAGGCCCGGTTCGCGGCCACCTTGCGCCTTTGTGCGGGCTCTCGTCCCGCATCGTAGGTTGCCGCACTCTGCCACGCGTCATTCGTAAACTCGTGGTCGTCCCATATATTCACGAACGGAAAACGTGCCCGCGCCTCCTGCAGATCCGGGTCGCTGAGGTAGGTCTTGTAGAGGTGCCTGTAATCGGCCAGCGTCTTCGCATGGCGCTGCGAGGCGTCATCACCGTGGGACCCACCATCTGGAAAGTCCGGCACCGACCGCGCCGTCCCGTAACCCAGGGCCTCGTAGATAAAATCGCCAAGATGAAGAACGACGTCGATGCTTCTCCCGCTCGTTGAGGCGTCCTCTTCTATCAGCCACCTGTATGCCCCGTAGTTGCCGGCTTCGTAGGCCTGGCAGGAGGCGACGGCGATACGCACCGTGACATCGTCCGTCCGTGCGGGGGCCGTTCGAGTCCGCCCTGTAAATGAAGGCCGCGTACCGTCCGGCGCGACGAATCGATAATAGTATGTCGTTCGAGGCGTCAGATTCTCTACGAAAACGCGGACGGTTCCATCGCTTGACACCGGCGCGTCGACCGTTCGATCAACAATTACCGTTGAGAAGCTCTCGTCTTCGCTTACCTGGAGGTTCAGAGGGACGGCGGTTTCCGTCCGATCTTCCGGAGTCGCGCCATTTACCGGCTCCACGCGAGTCCAGAGCATGACGGCATCCGGGAGGGGGTCGCCGGATGCCAGTCCTTGCGGGAATCGGTAGCGCGACGCCTGCGCAGCGGGCGGCGGCTTGACGTCAACGGACATCGGTAGGGAAGCTGCGACCGCAAAACAGCCCGCCCCCTTGAGAAACGTAGACAGGAACGTACGTCTTGATGTATTCACGGATCGAAGGGGGCGCAGACGAGAAGAACGTATTCCGTGCCGGAGAGTCGCAGAGGACGATTCTGGACCGGATCACGACGCCTTACGGGTCTCGAAATCGGGCCACGATAACGGAGCAACGCCCCGGTCAAATGATCTTGCCCGAACTAGAATCGGCCACTTAGCCGCACGCCGATCAGGCGCGGCGGACCGGCAATGTAGGTTGGCACACCGAACGCCTGGCCCGTATTCCCCGCGTCGATCAGGTACTCTTCGTTCAGGAGGTTTTCCACGAAGCCTTCGACCGTCACCCGACCATCAAAGACGCGCACTCCGCCGCGCAGATTGAGCAGCCCGTAATCGTCTTGAGCGATGGGTGGGTTAGGATTGTCGGCGTTTACCGTGTTTTCCTCATCAAAGAAAAACTGGGACTTGAAGGTGTAGCTCGGCCGAAGGAACGCTTCCGTACGATCCGTGACGGGCACGGTGAGGTTCAACCCGACGGCGAACGTATGCTCCGGCGTCAAGCGAAATCGGTTACCTGCGAGTTCCTGCGGGTCTCCGTTCTCATCTTCATCGTCGAAGGTGGCGTCGATGTAGCTGTAATTTCCGAACGCCGACAGCCCCTCGACAACTGCGCCCCGCACGGCCGTTTCGAAGCCAATCGCAGATGCAGCCCCGGAGTCGCGCGTCTCCGCGACAAACTCGCCATCCTGAAGTTCCGTGACGCTCGTCTGGAAGTTGCTGTAGTCGTAATAAAACACGTTCGCCTCATACTCGAACCGCTCACTGAGAACGCGGCCTTTGACCCCGGTCTCGTAGCTCCACACAATTTCATTGTCGAGGATGGTGCTCCCACCAGCGTCCACGTTGATAACATTGGGGCGACGCCCGCGGGAGACACTGGCGAACACGTTCGCGGCCTCGCTCAGGGAATAGTCCGCGATGAACCGGCCGACGATAGATGAAAACTGTTCGGTTTCGGAGATCCGCCCGTTTGTCGGCGCAAACAGGTTGTTCGGGGACGCCCCGAGCAGCGGTCCCAGCGTACCGGGAGTCTCGCTGTTGGTGACCTCGTATTCTCCGGTAACGTCCTCATACGTAAATCGGAGACCGGCGGTCAAGCTGAGGTGGTCCGTCGCTCGGTACGTCCCGTCGACGAAGGTCTCGACCGCTGTCGTGGTACCGAAGTTCGTAAACGCCTCCTCATGCGACTCTTTCAGTGGGATCAGGGCACCTGTTTCCGGATTCGGAATCGCGGGCACCACCGTTGGTTCGCCGCCGGGACCGAAGAGGGGAATATTCGGATCCAGGAGAGCAATAAAGGTACGCTCGTCGGTTCGGAAGGGCACGCGCTGCGAACCGTCCTCCCAGAATACGCTCGCCCCGGCAAACCCTGAGAAGACGCCGTCATCTTCGTAGGTGACACGCAGTTCCTGGCTGAATTGCTGCCCTTCAGCATCCTCGTCGAACTGCAGCACTGGCGCGGGTGTGCCGTCGGCATCGAACCGTTCCAGCGAATCGAATGCGCGGTAGCCGGTGACGGCGTCCAGGCTCCACGCCCCCGCAAGATCCTGATCAATCAGAAGAGTCGCGCTCCAGACGGACCGGTCAATGAACAAGTCGTCGTCTTCGAGAACCGGATCGGGGCCGAGAGCAGCCGGGTCGTTGGGGTCACTCGTGCTGTTCTCCGGAGAATAAGCAGTGCTTTTAAACGAAACCCCAGGTGGCGTGTCCTGCTGATAGTTCACAATCGCATCGATCACCGTCGACGACGTCGGCAGCCACCGGGTCAATCCTCGTATGGCAAACGTTTCCTTTCCATTCAGATCGTCTCCCGTACGGTTTTCGAGGTAACCATCTCGCTTCTGGTAAAAAGCTGCCACACGCCCGAAGAGCCGGTCCTCGATGATCGGAGCATTGACATGGCCTGTCGCGTAGCGCTCGCCGAAATTCCCCGTGCCGAGCTCGAAGCGACCCGAGGTTTCGTTTCGCGCTTTGTTCTGAATGATGTGCAGGGCTCCGATCTGCGCCCCGCGACCGAAGAGCGTACCCTGCGGTCCCTTCAAGACCTCCACCCGCTCTAGATCATAGAGCTCGACAACCGATCCGCGCGACTTGCTGATCGATACGCCATCCTTGAATACGGATACGCGGGGTTCGACCCGTGAGTCGCCGTTGTCACTCGTGATGCCACGAACAACAAATCCGGGATTATTCGGGCTCTGCAACTGCACCTCCAGGCCGGGAACGTATGCCGACAGGTCATCCGCCTCCGAGATGCCGAGATCTTCGAGGAAGTCACCGTTGTACGCGGTAATAGCGACCGGAACGTCCTGGATGCGCTCCACGCGCTTCTGGGAGGTAACGACGAGACCTTCAAGCGCGACCCTGCGAGGGGACAGAGCAACGTCGACAGACACCGTTTCGCCCGCAGGGACGGTCACCGACTCCTCGATCGTCTGGTACCCGATGAAGCGTACGGTGAGCGCGTATTCCCCGGCCGGGATATTGCGGAGTTCGAACCGCCCGTCCTGGTCGGTCGAGGTCCCGAGTTCAAGGTCTGCAACTTGTATCGTCGCACCGGGCAGGGCCTCCCCCGTGTTCGTTGTGACTTGACCGGACAGGCCACCGCTCGCCGGTTGGGCGAGAACGAACGCCGTGTCGACGAAACCAAAAAGAAAAAGAAGGGCAAAAACGAGGAGCTTCTGTCGGATCTGAGGAGCGATCGGCATACGGCATGTTGTGCGGATGAACAGATGACAAACCGCACAAAGGATATGCGCCCGCCCCCATTCGCGTGTTAGCACGTCATTACCGGCACATGAACGCCTTGTAACGTTCGGTTCACTGTCTGACGTTCGGGATTCAACCGACCGGGTTCACGGGGCAGCACTCACAGGTCAGCACTCCATGAAAAGACCGCATAGAGCCAGCAGACCTAAGTACGTTCAGACGTTGCGCCGAACCTACTTCGCCAACAGCCGCTCGCGAAGGACGCTTCGCTCGGTTTCCATCTCTTCGAGGCGCGTCTTGAGCAGGTCCCCGATGCTGACAATGCCCTGCAGCACCCCGTCCTCGACGACCGGCAGGTGGCGAATGCGCCGACGCGTCATGGTCCCCATCATATCTTTCGCCTCCTCGTCCGGGGTGCAGGTGACGACCGTTTGCTTCATGACCGCGCGCACCGTCTGACTCAGCGTCGCGGCCCCCTCGGTTGCCAGTTGCCGGATGATGTCGCGCTCATCGAGGATACCCACCAGTTCGCCGTTGTGCTCTACGACGAGGGCACCGATGTTTTCTCGCGATAGAACGTTGACCCCGGTCGCGACGAGTTCGTCGTCGGCGATCGTGACGGCGCCGCTGCCTTTGCGCTTCAGAATATCTCGAGCATCCATGGGACTGTCGGTTGGCTGAGTGAGAGAAGCATGCCGTCATCCATCGCCGCACGGCCAAGCCGTTTGGTCAGAGGCGACCCGTGTCATCCGTATCGACAAACCCCATACCGTTACGGCGTCTCTTCCCGACCGCTCCACGTCCCTTCGAAATACGAGCCACACGTGGATACGACACCAGCGCCGACCGCTCCTTCGACGAGTGGACTTCTCAGAATCTACACACGCCAGACGCTTCTACGTTCCGGGTTCTGGGTTCTGAGTTCTGGGTTCTGGGTTCTGGGTTCTGGGTTAAGCGTTTCGAGTTCTGGGTTCTGGCAATATCCCTGATCCCCAATTCTCCATCCTCAATTCAGAACGCCCAATGCCCCAAAGCCCAAACGCCCAAACGCCCAAACGCCCAAACGATCCAACGATTCAACGATCCAACGATCCAACGATTCAACGACCGAAAAACACGGCGTTCGCGAACGGGATGAAGCCGCTGTACCAGAAGCCGCGGAAGAGCGGGTTGCCGGTAAAGTATACAACGGTCCCCTCCTCGATCGATTGCGATCCAAAGACCAGCGTGTTTTCCAGCCGATCCTGCGCCTGATGACCCATGAAGCCCGTTACCGGCGTGGCGTCAGCGAGCGTTGCGACGTTCCAGCCCTCGTCGGCCGCCAGGTACGGGAAGGCGGCACTGCTTCGTTTCAGAACGTAGTATGTATCGCCCACGCCGAAACCGAGCGGATGGCTTGGATCGACCGATGCGCGGTGGATGCTCCCGGGCGTCGCTTCGGTCGCAGCGTCGCGAGTGCGGTCGGCGTACCGGCGAGGAAAGGTCGTTGTGTCGGGGGCCGGTGACGTTTCCGTCAGGGCAAACGGCGCGTGTCCGGCGAGGGCCTGCGTGGCGCCGCCCATCGAGATCAAGCGCCCGCCGCCGCGGACCCAGTCGGCGAGCAGGCTTCGCTTCGCTTCGCTATCCCAGGTGCCGGACAGATCGGGGAGAACGAGAACGTCGACCTCGTCGAGCGCGGCTGCATCCAGATCGTCGGAGTCGATCAACGTTACCGGGTAGTCGAGTTGATGGTCGAAGGCGTACCAGACCTCACCTACGCGATACGGGCTGAGCGGTGATCCGCTCAGCACGGCAACATGCGGGGCTGAGATGGGCCGCACGCTCGACGACCCGAAGTCCGACCCGCGGTCCACAAACCCGCTCGCTACACCGTAGAGGGTGCGACCGTGCTTGGATCCGAGCCGTCTCACAACCCGATCGAAGTCGTCCTCCATCGCGTGGTTGTCGGCCCGGGGCATGATCAGCGTGCCGGCCGCGAACGTTTCCCCCTCCGTTTCGAACGGCTCGGTTGCGACTCGCACGCCGATGCCCTCCTCCAGCAGATCCCCGAGAAAGCGAGCATCGATGCGGCTGCTCCACCGGGCGACGTAGGCGTACGGCGTGTCGCCCCCCTGCCCTTCCACAGCGGCCGAGGCGTCACGAACGGATCCTGCCGCCAGGGGCACGTCGTCCGTCACGGCGACGGCGTCGAGGCCGTAGACGTACGGCAGGCTCCACGACGTGATGTCGTAGGTGACCGAATCGATGATGGTTGTACGCGGCTCGAGGAGCACTTTGGCAAGACGTGACTTCGGCTGCGCGACCGGAACGAGCAGATCGCCTGCGGCGACATCCACGCGCTCATCCTCTCCCGTCGCATACCGGAGGCCCCGTACAGCTCCGTCTTCCGCGACGAGGTCATAGTCGATGCGCTGCCGCTTGAGATGCCGGGCCAGCGCGCGGAGACGGTCGCCGGACGAGTCCGCCTTGATCACGTACCCGCGATATGCCCCGGGCGGATTCTGCATCGCCGTCTGGTAGTACCGGGAAAACTCTTCCTGGACGGTCTGCTGATTCTGCGCGGTGACCTCGACGGTTGACAATCCGGCCGTGTGGTGATGGCGAATGCGGTCGTCGAGCGTCAGCGTGTCGCCCGTTTCCGTCAGGACGGCGAGTCCGGCCCGACCGGATCCCCCCTGTTCGTACGTCATGCCGATGGCACCGTTGAAGATCGGCCATGTGTCGCCGTAGCCCGGGTAAAACAGGTCGAACACCTCCCGGGTGAAGTAGAGCCAGCCGTTCCGGTCGAAGTACCGGGCGTTGTTTTTTCCAACCGAAACCTGAAAGGACCGCTGCCAGCCGGTGATGTCCTCGTGGTACGGGTCCGCTCCCGGCGCGAAATAATATGGCTCGTCGATTCCCTGCTCGTGGAAGTCGACGTGGACGTGCGGCATCCACTCGTGGTAAACGTCGAGACGGTCGCGCGTCTCCGGCTGCACGGCCCAGGCCCAGTCGCGGTTCAGATCGAAGTAGTAGTGGTTCGTACGCCCATTGGGCCAGGGCTCATGGTGCTCGCGGGCCACCCGCCGGGCGTTCGGGGTTGCGCCCACGGTGCGCTTGAACCACTGCACGTAGCGCGCTCGCCCGTCCGGGTTGAGACAGGGATCGAGCATGACGACCGTGTCCGACAGCCAATTAGCCGTCCGGTCGTTCGACGGATCGCCCAGTTCGAAGAGCGTCTGCATCGCCGCTTCGGTGGATACGGACTCGTTTCCGTGAACGTTGTAGCTGAGCCATACAACTGCCGCCGTCGGACCCGCGACCCGCCCGTCCGCCATACCCGCACGGCGCAGGTTGTTTCGCCGGATCACATCGATCTGCTCGTGATTTTCCTCGGACGCGATCGTTGCCAGCAACAGCGGACGGCCCTCGATGCTCGTGCCGTAACGTCGGACCGTCACCCGAGGCGACCCCGCCGCGACGTGCTGCACATAATCCACCACACGGTGATGCGGCGTAAACTGCTCACCAAGCTCGTACCCCAGAAAAGCGGCCGGGGATTGCAGCGTAGCCGGCGCCGGATCGGCTGGCTGCGCCTCGGCGGGGACGGCAATCGGCACCGCCGCCAGGACATACAGGATGACGGCGACAGCAAGTCGAGGAACGGAGGGCATAGGCGAAACACGGGAAGAGACGGATAACGGTGGAGACGAAGCGAAACACCACGCGGGCATAAGTCGCCTTGCACCAATCAACGTACGCGCAAGCTCACATTCCACCGACGCAGTTGAAACGTGCACGGAACCTTTCTCCCCGAATCCGGATGCAGTCCGTCCTGTTCTCGCACCGATTCTTCGCCCTTACTACCCTCATCCCCTTATGGCCGACATCGACATCAAACGGTCGCACACCCTCGGCACCAGCGGAGCGCGCTCGGCCGTCGAGAAGGTTGCGGCGAGGCTCCACGAAAAGCTGAATGTCTCGACGCAGTGGTCCGGGGACACCCTCCACTTTGAGGGAAATGGAGCAGACGGGAAGATTCACGTTCAGGATGAGCAGGTTCACCTGGCACTCAACCTGAATTTCGTGCTCAAGTCGATGAAGGGCTGGATTCGAAACGAGGCTGAGAAATACCTCGACAAGTATCTGGCCCCTGCCGGGAACTGACGTGACGGCGCCGTTCCCGGACCCGTGATGCGCCTACGAGGCTACCCTGGATCCGGCCACGCTCCGAGCTGTCGCCGGATCACAACGATCTGGCCGATATGATACGCGTTGTGATCCGCTACAAGCATCGCCTCTCGAAGATACGTGTGGCCGTCCCCGTTCGGCACGGCGGCGTGAAGGTCGGTTGACGCATCACGCACGAGGTTGCAGAAGGCCGCGAGGTCCTCCCGGAATCCACCGACCGTTCGATCCCATGCCTCGTCATCAGCGGGGGCGGCAGCATCGGGCCAGTACTCATCCGGCCAAGCGGGCTGCGTGTACTCGGGGTCGCGGCAGTAGTCGAGAATGTCTCGCTGCGCGATCCGCATGTGCTCGACTTGCTCCCATACGGAGTACGGCGTTCCCTCCGGGCGTTCACCTCGCAGTTCGGGCGACAATCCCTCCACGACGTCGTCAAACGTCGCGTGTGCCTGGCGGGCGGTCAACAGATTGACGAGATGGTGGCGGAGGTCGTCCGTTCTGGAATCGGCCATGATGACGCCGTATTTCTGAGTGGAGGTCCGGCTTCGATATGCCCATTTGCAGACACACGCATTTACACCGGGATGTCAGAATAGATTCGTTACCCTACGACGATTTTGGGCGGCTCACCTACCGCATCTCCCGCCCACCTGTAAATCGTCCACCAGCCCTTCTGCGCCAATGTCTGCACGTCGCCTTTCAGCTTTCCTGCTCACGCTCGGGTTCATCGTCTTGGTAGGTACCGGGTGTACACCGGATCCTGTGTACCGTCTGCAGTCCACTGTTCCCGACACAACGGCGGACTGGCTGCAGGGACGTAAATACGTGACCCGAAGCACCGACAGCCTGACGGTCACGATGGCCTATGTGCGCACGACGGATGACGGGCACAAGTTTGACGTTCGCATTGAAAATCGCACCCGCCGCACGATCATCGCAGAGCCGTCGCGGGTTTTCGCCGATGTGTACTACATGGTCCCGAAGCCGGACACCACCGTGCCGCCGGAATCGTTCGTCCAGCACCGTGTCTGGGCTCGCAATCCCGAACAGGCCTTGCTGGCGATCGACCGCCAGGCGGAAGCCGTAGAAGCGGATGAGCGTACCGCTCGGGGGCTGTATGCATTGGAATCCGTCGCGGACGTGGCAGCCGATGCAGCCGACGGACCCGATACCGATGCCGAGGATGAACGCGAGGCCACCGAGCGACTCGAACGAATCGAACGGCGAAGCCTCGACCAGCGTCGCAATCTACAGTCGTTGAATGCGCTCGAACGCCGGCGCCTGCGTTGGGCTCAAACGACGCTTCGTCGCACCACGCTTCCGCCGAGAACGGGCGTCGAAGGGTACGTCTATCTTCCCGTTAAAGCCACCGCCCGGTACCTTCTGGTGCACGTAGGGCCGCAGAAGCATCGCCTTCGCTTTCCGTACCGGCAGGAGAAATATGAGTGAGGCCGGCGTTATCGGAATGGTGTTGGAAAATGACCCGCGCCGGAGTAGGTTAGTCGACGCGTGGGCGGTGAGGACTCTTCCACCGTCGCACACGACGTACGCCGGTTGCCTCTCAGACCTCTCGCATCTCCAATGCCTGATTACCTGAACGGGCGTCGCGTGACGCTGGCGCTGATGCTGATCTGGGTGTTCGTGCTCGTGGCAAGCTGCGGGCTCCCGCACGTGACGACGGACGAAGCGGGCCCGGACGTGCACGACATCTATGTCGTCAAGTATGGATGGCACGCGGGGATCGTGCTACCGACCGCTGCGCTCCCCGAGGACGCATTGCCCCCGTTTCCCGGCATCCCGGAGACGCCCTACCTCGAAGTGGGCTGGGGCGAGGCCAGGTACTACCCGTCGAAGGATCCCGGGACGTGTACGCTCGCCCGCGCCGGGTTGTGGCCGACGGCGAGCGTGCTCTACGTTGTTCCCCTACGGAATCCGCCCCCCGTGGCCTACGGCGGACGTGAGCAGGTGCGGCTCCGCGTGAGCAGCGCAGAAATCCGCGCCATGGCTGCATCCATTCGCCAAACCGTCGAGGTTGATGACCGTGGATTTGCTATCCCAGCGGCGGACGGACACGCACCGGACAGCCGGTTCTTCCGGTCCAGCTATTCCTACCACGCATTCAACAACTGCAACCACTGGGCCGCCGCCATCCTACAATCCGCCGGCTGCGACACCTGGCCCCGCTACACGCTCACCGTCGACCGCGTAATGAACCAGGCCCGCGAATGCGCGGAAGGGTAAGATGTAGGTTGAAGGTTCAGCGGTCAAACCAGCACGAACGCCGACGCCTCAATACATACAAACATACACACCTACACAACTTTACACTTTCACACATTCATTCCTCATACTCCCGCTCCGGCTGCGGCGGGTCCATTTCGCGGAGGTAGTCGCCCAGCCGGTCGCCGTCGTCGCCGTCGTCCAGGTCGCGGAGGATGTACAGCACGGCCTCGTGCGGATGCTCGTAGAACCGGTCTTCACCGAGGCGTTCCCACAGACCGGATCGCTTCATCAGGTCGCGCACGGGTCCGATCAATCCCGTGAAGTAGAGGTCAATCCCCTCCTCGTCGAGGACGTCCAGGATTGAGTTGAGAGCATCCACGGCCGTGGTATCGAGGTCGTTGATGCTTGCTCCGTCAATCACGACGGCCTCGATCCGGTGGAGCTGGGTCCGGCTCTTGTCCAGAATAAAGTCCTTGAAATACTCCGCGTTGGCGAAGGTGAACGCCGCGTTTACCCGGAGAACGAGCACGCTGTCGATCGTACGGGCGGTGTCGAACCGGCGTAAGTCGTGGTATGAACGCGTGCCCGTAACGTGGCCGAGCTCCGCCATTTTGGGACGGCTGAGCCGGTAGAGGGCGGCCACGATGGACGCTGCGATTCCCACCACGATCCCCTCCTGGATTCCGACGGTCAACGTGACGACCATCGTTAACGCCGCGATGAACGCCTCTCTCTTCTTCGTTCGGATCAGGTAGAGAAGCTCCTCGGGATCGATCAGCCCGGATCCGCTCACGACGATGATCGCCGCGATCGCCGGCATCGGCATGTGATAGACGAGCGGCGTCAGGACCAGCAGGGTGAGTCCGATCAGGACGGCCGCCACCGCGTTCGGGATCGGTGTGCGGGCACCGGCCCGCTGGTTCACCGCCGACCGGGAGAAACTGCCCGATACCGGGATGCTTTGAAACAGGCTGCCCAGTAGGTTGGCGCTCCCGATGGCGAAGAGCTCCCGGTTGGCGTCAATGGCATACCGGTTCTGCTTCGCGAACACGCGCCCAAGCGAAATCACGCTCATAAACTGTACGACGGCCAGCGTTGCGGCCGTCGGCACGAGATCCAGAAGATCGCCCCGTCCCACGTCAGGCCAGCCGGCGGAGGGAAAGCCGGTCGGCACGTCCCCGATGACCTCGATGCCGGCCGCACGGCCGCCTAGCGCCCAGCCAAGGAGCGTCGCGACCGCGGCCACGATGAGGGCGCTCGGCCACGTTGGCCGGAACCGGCTGATGAGAACCAGCCCCGCCACGCTGAGGAGACCGACAACCGCCGACGGGATGTGCACCTGATGGGCGTTTGCAGCGACGTCAGCCACCAATTTGTGGACGAAGGCGCTACGTGCGACCTCGATCCCCAGCAGCGGACCCAGCTGGCTGGCCGCAATGATAAACGCCGCCGCCGTCGTGAAGCCTGCGATGACCGGCCGGGATAACAGGTCGGCGACGAACCCGAGCCGCAGAGAGCCCATCACGAGTTGGAAGGCTCCCGCCAGCGCTGCGGTCATGACCGCGAGCATAACGTAGCGGTCCGTACCAGCCTCCGCGAGGAGACCAACGCCCGCGGCTAGAATCAGCATGTCGATCGCCACCGGACCCGTGATCAACTGCCGCGACGTGCCGAGAAACGGATAGACGAGGAGCGGGACGAGCGCCGCGTAGAGGCCGTATATAGGGGGCATTCCGCCGAGGACCGCATACGCCATTCCCTGCGGGATCAGCATCACGCCGACCGTTAGACCCGCCAGGATGTCCACCCGGAAATCCTCCCGGTCGTACTCCGGCAACCAGTCGGTAATCGGCGTCAACCGCCGGAGCCACCGAATGAGATGCATCATGAGAGACAGGAAGGACAGAGAGAAAATACGTTCGTACGACTGAAGACCGGATTCGCCACGCGCGAATCGGAACGGCATGGACGGCCCAGATCGTTTCTTACACTGGAAATGCCGCCCCGGTATCCGTCGTTACGTGGACAGCGAACACGTAGAAGCAAGCACCGATCCGCAGTCCGACGCCTGTTGAGGAAGCTTCACACCCGGACGCTGGATCGTTGGATCGTTGGTGCGTTGGATGGTTGATGCGTTGGATGGTTGATGCGTTGGATCGTTGATGCGTTGGATCGTTGATGCGTTGGATGGTTGGGGCGTTGGGATTGAGAATTGGGAATATTCAGCCGGAATCCAGAACCCAGAACCCGAAACATTGAACCCTGAACGCTGAACCCTGAACGCTGAACCCTGAACATTTTTCCAAGCCGAGCACCTTAACACCCGAACACTTCAACGCCTAAACGCTGGCACACCAAACCAGACCGCCCCGCGCCGGGCTCAGAGGGAGCAGACG
>NZ_DAXETW010000074.1:0-55862 GCF_051155795.1 Longibacter sp. | reverse complement strand
GAGACGCGACCACCAAAGGTGTTCAGCAACCACCGGAGGTGTTTACACGCGAGGACTACACCGGCCACGAGCTGGACGTAGAGACCGGCATGCACTACGCCGGGGCGCGGTACTACATGGGGGCGTTGGGGCGGTGGACGAACACCGATCCAATCCTGAGGGAGCAATCGCCCCGGAAGCTCTTGAAGGACGGGAAGGTGCAGGCCTTCTCGACGTCCGCCTACAACTACAGCTTCAACAACCCAGCGAATCTTCGGGACCAAACGGGCAAGTGGCCGACGCCGTGGGATCTTTTGGACTTCGCCGCGGCAGGTCTCAGTATCCGTGATGCCTGGAATAATCCGAGTGCAGCCAATATCGGATGGGCTGCAGCAGACGTGGCTGCGGCAGCTTTACCGATCATTCCATCCACTGGTATATTTCGCCACGGACGTCGGCTTCTTCAGGGATCGGCGGCTGCAATGGAGATGGTTCAGGGAGCAGACAAACTTGCCGGGGCTGGCAGAGCAGTCAGTAGAATCGGTAGTGGTGCTGACCTCGGGCAAGACGTTAACGCGGCGTTCAGGTCGATTGACAATAATCTTCGGGACCACCTCACTGATATGGACCTGAGTGGTGCCTTCAAGGAGTTGGCAGGTATAGAAATAGTGGACAGAAATGGCAATCCGGTTAACCATATCGAAGAAGTGGGCAATGCCTTATCAGGGCTCAAGTCCTCGATGGATGACTTGAAGAAGGCATTGGGGAACGACAATCTTAGCGATGAAGCGCGACAAACTATTCAGTCAAAGCTTTCGGAAACGAGCAAGCTCACAGATCAGATTGAGGGCTTTTTAAATAAGGCCGAAGAACTAAGACAGTAACCATAAACCTACGAGAACTGCAGATGACTACCTCTTCCGAGTGGACACAGGATCGTCTTTCTGAACTCCTTCGGCTTGCAAAGTCTGGTCGTCTCACTAATAAGGCACAGTCCGAGGTTTCCAAACTTCATAAGGATGTCATCAAGGGAAAGGTACCTCAGGATTGTCTCTACACCACTATTCATATATTTGGTGAGGCTGACTATAAGGATGCAAAGGCGTTCGTTCTTTCCTCCCTCACCGATAGCGATCCTCAACTGCGTAAGGTGGCGGCGCACGTTTTGGCTCATCACTGGAAGCTAGATGATTGCCAGGAGGAGCTCGTCCATCTGCTTCAAACGGATCCTAACGATGAAGTGAGAGCCGAAGCTGCGACCGGGCTGAGCAATCTCAGGGCCAGTTCTGAACATGATCAAACCGTAGAAGCCATCCACAGGGTGTTATTTGATGATGATGAGCCGTTCTTAGTGCGCAAGAACGCGTACAAGGCATTGTTGCGCATAAGAGGAGGATACGATCCCACACAAGTCTTTCGACTTACGAGAAGAGCTAGCGACATGGGTGATCTAGACCTCTCCCTTGTCGAGTAGTCGTCACGTCCACCGCGCTCGGAGCATCCGCTCCGCTGTCGGCATCTCCGGGGGCAACCACCGCCACCCTGGCCTGGGCGGGCACCCGGCCGGTGGTGCTTGCGCAGGACCACGAAGGGTCGAGCCCACTCTGGCAGCGGTCGGTGCCCAATCAAACGCTGACCTCGGAGGCTGCCCGCTCGGGCGACCACACCTGGAAGATTGAGTCGTTCTCCGGGTGTGATCCCTCGTGTTACTATGCCGTTGGCGCGTGGAAGCTGGCCGCGGACCTCGACCTCAGCCGCCCGATCCGCTTCCCGGTGTGGGCGAAGGCCCCGCCTGGGCACGGCGACCTTCACATTCAGCTGAAGTACGAGGCGGGGGGAGAATCGCACTATCCCGGAAAAGCGCAGTACGAAGGCACCGGAGCTTGGGAGCGGCTGGAAGTGCATCTTGATCTCAGCCAGATTTCAGACTTGAATGGGGTGTGGGCAGCGGTCCGGCACGTCAGCACGACCGGCGCGCCCGCCTACATCGACGACCTGCAGCTGGCCACCGGCGGCCCGGCCGCGACGACGTACGACTTGGAGGTGGCCACCGATGCCGGGTTCACGAACGTGGTTGAGGCGTGGACCGACGTGAACGCGCCGGCGGCAGAGAACCGGCAGGTGACCGTCGAGGGACTCATCCGAACGACGGCGTACCACTGGCGCGTGCGAGGCACGAACGCCGGAGGAACCGGCTCGTGGACGCGCGGTGTGTTTACGACGACGGACCGCGCACCGCGGCACTACTACCTGAAGGCCTATACCCGCAGGAGCCGGCACGGGCTCTCGGCTCGATCCGGGCGGTGGTGAACCCGGACGCCGCCGGAAGCGAGGTCGAACAGCTGTGCTGGTCACGGACAAGGTCGTCGAGACGCGCGACGACTATCCGTATAGTTCCACCTTCGGCTCCGTGAATCTCCCGTTGGTCGATGTGGCCGCCGGATGCCGGGGCGAAGCCTCACCGAGGGCACACGCCGGCGGTGATGGACTACACCGGCCACGAGCTGGACGGGGAGACCAGGATGCACTACGCCGGGGCACCCCAGGAGTGCTTCCTCCCGCTGGTCGGGGCGCGCGATACTACATGAGCGCGTACGGGCGGTGGAATGAGCCGGGGGCGTGTCGGCAGCGCATCCGCCGGGCTGCCGCGTAGGAGGGGACGATACAGCTGGAGGCTACAGGTCAGTCAGATCGAAGTCGTCGGCCAGAAGATTCAAGAAGGTCACGCCTTCTACCGTAGCTCCCGTCGAAAAGTCTTCGCTCAGCACGGTCGGGATTTGGTTCAGCTTCGCAGCGGCCCAGATCTGCGCGTCGAAGTAGGGGAAGCGATGATCCCGAACGCCCCGTACAGCTTCCAGAGCCACTGCTGACGTGAGGGCAAGAATCGGAAAGACGGCTTCAAGGCGTTCGACCTGCTCGTAGACATCGGCGGGGGCGAGCGACGGCTTAAGTTTGTGGAGCGCCACGTTGGCAAACTCGGCAAGCACCTGGGCCGGAAGCGCTGCGTAGGGCGCGCGACCGGTCCGCTCAATGGTCGTTAGGGCCCGTTCCTTCTTTTGCGATGCGCCCTCGTCAAAGCAGGAGACCAGTAGGTTTGTATCCAACAGGTACCGAGTGGCCACCAGCTTAGAAGATGAGTTGTCATCGCGTCTCATCCAGCGGCTGGCGCGGTCGGCATACAGCTCGTCCCGACTGAACCGGTAGTCTGAAGGAAGCTGGTGGCCGTCGGACAGCCGGCGGGTGGTCTTCATGAGGAGGTCCACGGCCTCGTGCCGCCGGAGAGTCCCCAAGGGGGAGGCCTCGTCCAACAAGTCGTCGAGCGCGCGACGCGCGAGTTCCGCTTCCGATACGCCGAGCGCCCGGGCCTGCCGTTTGAGCGCTTCGTTCTGCGCTTAAATGATGCAGAGCTATTTCTGAATCATACCTAACTTGTATACATCACATCATTTGAGGAGAAGACACGTCAAGCGCAGGTCGGGGTTTCGGAAGATCGGGGGTTGGAGGATTTATGACGGACGGTAGGCGTGTTGCATGCGGGCCGCTCCGGCGCACGAGGACTACACCGGCCGCGTGAGCAGCCAGGCACCCCGGGAGTACTGACCTCGCCGTGCTCGGCCCTCGCTTCGCTTAGGGCGCGCGCTACTACACGCGCAGCCTGGGACAGGGGAACGGGACGGACGACTGTCACCTCGCAGTAGTACGACCGGACGGGTGAGGGCGGCGTTCTCCGGGAATCAGGAGAGGGCCGAACGTTTTCCCAGCATAGCGCCGTTCCGTCTCGGCGCCGCGCGCAAAACGGTGCCGTGGAAACCTGAGCAGCGGTATGGATGCCCGCCCCGTGAGCTCGCAGCCGGCAAACGAGTCAACGCGTTAGAACGCTCAGCTGGAACCTTCCGCACCCGCGATCGGCTGCAGCGTCAGCGCTTTGGAGGGAGCCAACTCGCAAATCCGGCCATACACCCTTCGGGCTTGAGCGACCTCCGAGGCCGGGAGCTCGTCCGTCCGGGTGTAACAGGTATGGAGCGTGGTCCACGTCCTCAGAGCCAGGTCCGGCTCCCACTGGTCGAGCGCATGTCGCTCGATGTCTGCATGGAGTTGCTCGAGGAGAGGTAGCGCGACTTCGGGATGACCACCGTCGAGGCACAGGGACGCGATCTCCAGTTGCCTCCGAAACCGGGTGCGTCCATCGGGGGCGCTCATCTCCGTTAACCCATGCAGCGCCTCTTCAAGGGACCCCGACTGCATCTTCTGCCGCGCGTCGGCCAGGACGTCGGCCAGCGGATCGGCCCCTCCGGAGACATCAGCGGTGGACGCGTCGGAGGAGGGGGCCAGAGAGTCCAGCCATCCGAGGGTCGTGGGATCGGCGAACGGGGTCCCATCCCGATAGCTCAGGTTCGGCAGCTCGGGAAATCGCTCTATCAGCCCCACCGTGTGATGCTGAATGGCATCCGCGACGTCGGTGAACCGACCGCCGAGTTGACGTGCGGCCTGTACTTGCATGCGCTGAAGGTCCAGCCAGTAGTGAGCGGGTCCGCTCTGAAACGTCGTTTCGCCAGCGTCAAGGAGCTTTTCGAACGCCTTACGATCGAACAGAGATGCGAGAGCCGATCGCTGGGCTTCTTCCGGAGCCCGAATCTGTGTTTCCCCGGATGAGTTCGGCGGCACCGATTGAAGCGACCCCCAGCGAACCACACGAAGCAGTGCGTACGGTTCGGGGTTTGTAAGATCAATGCTTCGCCGACGTGAGGCAACGTCGGTGATGATCCGGCGCGCGTCCTCATCACCGAACTCCTCCCCTTCGCTCGGAATCTCGAGGGACGACGCCGCGGGAGAGCCGTTCGACGACGATGCAGACGGGGACGAAGGGGACGTCGTCGACTCCTCGGTTTCAGTAGATTCTGAACGTGAGACTTCCGTCTCCTCGGCCTGCGACTCAAGCCGCTGCGTGAGCCTTCGATCGACCCGTTCAAATTCACTCAAGAACCCGCTCAACGCTGGGGCCTGGTCCCCCAGCCGGTCCATTGCCAGGGTTTGGACGGCCCTGCCGTGCTTGATGGCCTGCCGGACGGCTTCTGCATCGGATGTCGTGAAGGTTTGGCGCTTGATCCACGGCGACAGATGGTCGGCCACAAACTGGAGCGCATTCGAGCGCGCGCGTGCTCGTCGTGCAGGCGGGTACATGTTCTCCCAGTGAGCATCGAAAAGCGCGTTCAATCCCGCCAGTCCAATCGCGACGCCGTCCATCCCATGCGTATGCGATTTCCCGACGACGAAGTAGCTCGCCACCCGCACGTCTTTAGACAACTCGGTGAGCACGTCCAGGCTCTTGCTCGCCAGAGCCTCCACGTCGACCTCTCCCGCTGCCGTGCTGAGATCATCGACGATGTTCTTCAGCTCCTGGTAGCTATCGTCGTACGTGATGTCGGATCCCGTTGGGGCGTCGTCGGAGATCGGAGCGCGGATCAGCTCCTGGGTCTCCTGGACTTGCGTGTCCAGGTTTGGACTGTCAGTCGTCGTTTCGGCCATGGGTACGTGCGTAAAAAAGGAGTCGGTTCGCGGCGTCTTCGATGCTGAGCGTTCGCTGTCGAGCGTTCGATGCTGAGCGCCGGTGGCGCGGGTTAAATCAGCATCTCCAGAACCGAGCGATTCGTTTCGAGGGCATCGACGATGCGCCGGTGCTCCGGCGGCAGCGAGTCGAGAATCGATGCCGCCTGTGCCGGATCTATCCTCGTCGGGTCGTACAGGAACGAGCGGTCTTCCGTGGGTTCAAACAGGTGCTCGTAGGCTCCGGTCGGTGCCGGGCCGAAGAAGAGCAGGAGGAAGAGGGGGAAAGAAGACGCTGACGCCTCCATCGTCGAGGGGCGAGCATCTTCCTGCGGATCTTGCGGCGTGGTCAGACGGCGCAGGCTCCAGAACGCAGAAACCGGAAGATGCGGAGACCGGGTGATCCGCCGGGTGGCGTCGATCCAGAGAGCTGCGCTCCGGGTTGCTGAGTCGGCGGAAGGCAATGGAATCTGGAGCCCGTAGTTGAATCGTCGGATCTGTGCTTCGGTTTTTCCCTCGAACACGTTCATCCACGCCGCGAGAAACTGCGCGGGTGTGAGAGCCGAGCCGGTGGGCAGCGAGTGGTCAAGAAACGACGTGCCGAACTGCGGAACGAAGGCATCGTCCTGTTCCGTTTCGGGCGCGAAGGAGTGGTGCGTTCGGGCCGGGACCGACCGGTCGGGCGACGAAAGGCTGCTGAGCGAGTCGATCGGGATTTCGCCTCGGATAACCCTGGAAACGAATCGGAGACGGTTCGCAAACAGGGCCGTCGAGATGTCGAGCCCGGATGCCGGCCATGCCGCCCAGAAAGGATATCGGCGGCCCGTAGAATCGCGGCTGGGTGCGAGCACCCCCTGGAGGCGGCGGGCAGACTCCGTCTCGAACACGAATCCGAAGGCTGGAGCGCGGTCGTATCCGTCCGTCGGAGCCGATGGCTGGAGAAACGCACGACGATGAGCATCCCGAACCCAGCGATCCAGCTCGTCGACTGAAATGTCGCCAACCTGGCAATGGACGTATTCCCGGTCGCCCGGTAACTTTCCGTGACATGCCATCGGAATCGAGGACGGTTCGATGTTAGAATTCACCAGTTCCGTGGGGTCGGACGAAGGGAAAATCAAGAAGACGGGCCGAAAGGCTGAGCGCGAGGGCCAGGGGGACCCGACGGCAATCCTGCTCTGACGTCAATCGAGGGATGGCGGGACCGAGAGCCGGAAAAAGCCGGCGGGATCACCGAAGAGTTCGGTTCCACGGTACATCCGAAGGTCGTACTGGACAGACACGCGGTATCCACTCTGCGACTCGTGCGTCCACGTCGCCTGGCTTAGCGTTTTCGTCGAGGCACGAACGCGGGCGTCTTGCAGCAGGCGGAAAAGGGCCCATTCGCCATCGTATCGCTTCTCGAAGACGACGCCATCGCGTCCATCCACGGACAGGCTGACCCCCGGACGCCCGGGCCATACCACTTCAAACCAGTAGGGCTGCCCCATGGTGTAGGTGTCGGACACCCCGTGGGCCGTCATGCGAACGCGGGGAATCTGCGGGGCGCCGGACGATCGTTCTGGCTGATGCGGACGCATCTCGAGCGCTACGCGGACGACGCCCCCATCGAAGAGCGCCTCCTGAAGTTGATCCGCCCGTTTGAAGAGCCGCTGCGTCTCCGGCGAAAACACCACGCCTGCGCCATCCCAGGTCCGGATGCGGTGCCGATCGAGATCGTAGAACGGTTGGATCTCAGACTGAAGGAACGTATCCAGGACCCCGGATTCCGGCTCAAAGAACCGTTCGACGTCGAGGATGGCGGCATCGACCGAGGCATCGGCATCGAACGGATACGTCCGCCCCAGCTGCACATCGAACGGTCGGGAGACATCCTCGCGCCACCGGCGATTGAGATGGGTCTGCGTCGTGGCCAGCACGTTGCGCCAGGCCTTCTGTAGAGGCTGCTCGAACAGCTCTCTTCGCAGTTCTGCATCGAACCGGTAGAGCTGCTCGTTGAGGACGTCGATTCCTTCAGCAAATTCCCCTCCATCGGCCGCAAGGACCGAGGCCGCGAGCTCGGTGGTCTGCTGAGGGTCACTGACGACGCCGTCGACCGTGCGTCCAGCGTCACTCAAAATGCTAAGGGCATCGGCGAGCTGCGGAGACGGATCGGTTACCGCCTGACGGGGCCGCAGGGCATGCAGCCAGCTAAACCGTTCGTTCACGGGGTGAGACGCTGCCTGGGACACCGAGTCGGCGGCTCCGACGCGGTCGGTCGTGGCATCCACAGCAGCGCCGAGAGCCGAATTTTCCGCAACGCGTTTGAAATCGGTCTGATTGGCTACTTTCGCGAGCAAATGCAAGATCGGCGAGGACCGCGGATCCCCGAGCGTCTGCAGGTCTCTGGCACTCTGGCGAAGGCTGGTGGCGTTCCGGAGTTGAATCTGACTCAGAAAACGACGCCACTCGGCGGTGTAGTCTGCGAAATACGCATCCTGGATTTCCGACGCGATGGCATCGCCATCGACGGAGGCATCCTGCGTTTGAGCCATGCTTCCGAGAACCCAGTCGCCCTGCCCCGGCGCCTGGCGCTCCTCCTCGATTCTGGCTTCCATATACGTCGTCCAGCCTCGGATCGTAAACAGACCCGGGATTTCGGGGTCGCTGGCGAAGAGGGCCCGGTGCTCCCTCGGGATCAAATCCTCCAGCGTCAGCGGGCGCAGCGACGCCATGCCCTCGGCGCGGAGGCGATCGTAGGGCGAGAGAGACGCGAAGTCGATCAGGCGCCGCCGCACATTCTCGACGCGACGCTCATCCACTGCGTACGGCGACTCGCTACGTGCGGCAAAGGCATCGACGAAGGCAGCGATCTGATTTCGATACGCGGCGGCAGATTCCGCATCGCCCCACCGAGACGGGGAGCCGAGGTCGTACAGGTGCTTTTCCAAAAACTGGCGCTCGGTAGAGTCCGCCAGCCGTGCTTGATCGCTCGTTAGCAGCAAGTAGGCACGAAGGTCGGTGTACGTTTCACGCCGCAGGCTGTCCTCTCCGACGGCCGAGACAGGAAGGCGACTCGTGGCGCCGAGGCGCCGTTCGAGCGATTGCAGGTGACGCTGGACGACCGGCTTCGTTTTTTCGTAGTGCAGCGCGCGGGCCGACGACACCAGCGCGTCGTGGCGAGCCAGCCCCCAACGAAAGGACGGGGCACGCTCCGGGTCCGAAAACTCCTCGACCACGTTCAGAAGAGACGCCATGCGCGTCAGGCTCTCCGCATCGTTCGGGCGCGTCCACTCTACACTGGCCGCCGCTTGCGAGGCGTCATGAATCTCCTGGAGATCGAGTTCACTGCGAACCACGGCCTGGGATGCGACGATCACCACCAGAATGAGCACGGCCAGTCCGATGCTTGCGGCACCCGCCCGTCGCAACCATCCCGAGCGGGCCGACGCCGACGTTTTTTCCACGCGATACTGGTCGGGAATAACAACCTCCTGGAACAGATCACGGAGGAAGTAGCTCTTGGTCTCAATCTCTTCCGGGGACGCCCCATTGGACGGAGACGGTAGGTCCAGCCGTCCGGCAATGTTTCGGATGACGCGGTCGATCGGCCGGCCTTCCTGGGTGCCGCTCGTGAAGTAGAAGCCCCGGAGCTCCGGCTCGGCTTCGTACGGATTCGGCTGAAACAGGTGGCCGACGAACTCCGCCAGGGTTTCCTTCATCGCGGCGAACTCGACGGGGAAGACGTACACACGCCGCCGGGTTTCCCGCTTCATCGACCGGCGAAGCCGAGACAGGCGAATGTCCGTGAGCGCGGCGCCGAGACGGTCAAACTCCGCCTCGAACCGGTCCTTCGGCGAGCGTTCACAGCCATCCTCGTCGTCGAAGGTGCATCCCCAGATCTGCTCTCGTTCCCGCTGTGAGAGGTCCCGAAAGAACTCGACAAAGCCTTGAACGAGATCGCATTTCGTAAACATGAGGTAGACGGGAAAGCGCACGCCGAGCCGGTCCACCAGCTCGCTGATCCGGCGACGGATCGTGATGGCGTGCCACTCGACATCGTACGCATCGGCATCGAGAAGGTCGGCCACGCTAATCGCGACGATGACGCCGTTGACGGGGCGTCCCGGGCGGTTTTCCTTCAGCATATCGAGAAACGTATGCCACTCCTGTTCATCCTCGGTATCTCGAACGTACCGGCCGGCGGTGTCGAGGATGATCGCCTGATCGGAAAAAAACCAGTCACAGTTTCGCGTTCCGCCAACGCCCTGCACGCGGTCGGTCCCAATCGGGAAGTTCAGCCCCGAGTTGATGATGGCCGTGGTCTTACCGGAGCTGGGAGGACCGATAAAGAGGTACCACGGAAGGGCGTGCAGGGCGGCATTCCCTCGCTTCCCCCGCCCCAGGTTCGAGCGCTTCAGGCGTTCGACGGCATCCTCGAAGCGCTGTTGCATCTCTTCGATCTCCCGCTGCTTGTCCGGGCGCGAGCTTTGCACCTGCTGCTCGGCCTGCCAGCGCATCGAGTCTTCCATCTTGTTGGCGCTTCGCTGCGAGCGAACGAGCTCCACCAGCACCACGATCACGGACAGCGCAAGAATGCCGATCACGATGTAGAGTCGCGTCATCATCGACCACCCCAGCCACGCGCCCAGGGTGAAGGCCAGTGAAATCAAAAGCACAAACCCTGCGCCGACGGCGAAGTAGCGACTCCGGAAAAGAGAAGAGATCGACATGACGAGCCCGATATGAATGGGAAGAAGGAGGAAGCAGGGAGGGAGGCGTCCTGCGACGGTGCCGGGAAGCGGAGAACGGATCGCCCGGGAGGCCGACGACCCGTCGCCGGGGGCGCGACTAGCGTCGCGCCTGCTCAACCATCTGCTGCAGGTCGGACGCTTTCTCTTCGGCGGACTGCGAGATGTAAAAGCTCATCCCGGCGTAGACCAGTAGCGCGATGGCCAGGGCGGCTACGGCCATCATCCATCCCGGAATGCTGCGACCGACGTCCGCCGAGACTTGACTTCGCGGCTGACCGTGCGGGGAGAGCACATCCGAATACACGCCTTGAGTGTCGGCCAGGACGTCGTGACACCGTTCGATGTACTCCTGAAGTTTTTCTTGCTCAACGACCTGATATCGACCCCGAAAGCCCAGCGTCATGCAGAGGTAGTACACCTCGATGGCTTCCGCCTGACCGGCGGGCGAAGACAGCATCGCTTCGAGGCGCTCAAAGAACACCTCCCCGGCATCGTATCGGTCGTACCGCTCCATCTGGAGCGGGCGGCTGGCCCAGTCGCTCTTTCGATCCCACGAGGACGAGAGGATCGTCTCATCCAGAAAGGCGATGACGGCAAACTCGGCGGCGTCGATATGGTCGGGATCGATGCTCTTCTGGTGAGCATCCCGGGACGCGCGTTCCAGAACGTCCTTGATCCGCTGGCGCAAGTCGACGGGATCTCCCAGTTCATTCTGGGCACGTAGGTGCACGATCATCGCGAAGCATGGCGCAAACACTTCAGCGAGGCGCTGGTCGCTCGATTCGTCGAACAGCACCTGCGACCGCGCATCGGGAGCGGCGGAGTTGGACGTGCGTTGAGCAAGGGCCATGGTAGAGAGGTCCGGCTGTGATCGAGTCGGAGAACGTCGGGAACGGGGGAGCGGCAATTCAAGAGGTCGCGGTCAGGCTGAGCGACACGTCGCTGTATTCAGAGGGCACAAAGATCGCCAGAGCTTCGGCTTCCTGGATCCGATCCCAGAACGGCCCCGTTTTTAGCAGGCGAAAGTAGCTCGCCCGCTCGTCGATGGGCATGCCTGGCGGCAGCCGGCGCGTCGGCTCGATGCGGAGCGCGGAGATCGCCTGGCCGATTACCTGATCGATGTGTTCCGGGGACGCGATGCGAAGCATGTGCGGGAGACGCTCGACCAGTTCGTCTTCGGCCCGTGCCTGACTCCGTGCCGCGAGGAGAAGCTGAGCCGACTCCAACTGCGAGGGCGTCACCGACGCGACGAAGAGGTTCTCGCGCTGGCGCTCGAGAGGGATCGAGGTGAATGAATCGGAGGTGTGCGTGTCCTGCAGCGCATTCGAAATCGCGTCAAACAGCGCCCCGACCGGACGCGACGGAGAGCGGTGGTCGTAGGTGGGAAGATCTTGAGGCGCCGGCAGGTCCGGGTGGACGGCCGAGAGACCGCCTGCAAGTGACGCCAGCGTGCGGAAAACGTCGGCCGGATGGTCGGGGCCTCCCTCCAGGTGATGTCGGAGCTGTGGGATGTGGAGATTGACCAGCTGAAGCATGTTCAGGCGCACGGCATCCGACGGGGAGAACTCGCGCTGATTCATCGCTTCCCGCTGGCGATCCATGAGCGCACGACTCTTGGTGACCAGTAGCTCCACGATGCGGCGGCAGACCTGCTGGAGTCGGGAGCTTACGCCGGCCTGAAGGACGCACGGGATAAATCCGCTATCGAGCACGAAGGTGCCCCCACTCCGTGCGACGCGAGCAATCGGAAGCGTCGTGAAGCCGTCCAGGGACTCGGTGCCGAACCGGATCTGCGCGTTCGTTCGAGCCACCTCGATCGACTGCGCGTCGGCTCCTGTGGTCTCATCTCGAAAGGACTCGACCGTCGACGTGTATCGTGTGTGCGAGCTTTGCTCAGGCGTTCCGTTTCCCGGAACGTCCTGTCGCACCGGGCGCTCGACGATGCTCCGGTCGATGGTTGTGGAGGGAACGGCAAGAAAAACATCGACCTGGGTCTGAGTCGAGTCCATCGCCTCCCCCACGGGGCGTGGAGCCGGAAGGGGCGAGGCGCCCGGCATCTCGAGCACGAGACCATCGGGAAGCACGCCGCTGCACGCGTTGAGTGCGAACTCGCCGTTTCCGAGCCGCTCCTCATCGATCGAAAGAGCCGTAAGCCCCCAGTGCAGTCGAGACAGCCCTTCGACCCGGGCGTCGAGTCGCTCCTGGTGATAGCGGTCCCACTGCTGGAAATGCTGAGGGTCGAGCGTCATCCCCTCATACCAAACTACTTTGTTCGAAGTCGCAGCCATCGAGTCGGTTGTACGGATAGAAAAACGGGAGCGGATCGCGTAGATACATCCCGGCCCGGAGGGCCAGAAGCGAAGGAAGTCATCATCGGTGCGATCTTAAAACGTCACGTCGAGTCGGTCCTCCAGAATCTCGACGGTCACCTCTTTTCCTTTAAGATCAGACACCGCATGGATGGAGCGCCAGCGATTGGGCGTCGGATTGCGCAGGTCGGCGGCAAACCCGATGAACTGGGCGTTCTCGCTCGGCTCAATCTCAATCGTGCGCGACTCACCCGGAAAGATGGTGAGGTCCTGCGGCCGTCCGATGAGCTCCCCGCTCACCTGGGCGATGTCGTCCTCCCAGAACACCTCCGCGGTGGCCTGGGTGAAGCTGACCTCCCCGGACAGCTGGTAGATGCGCACGACGGCGGGATTGCCTCCGCCATTCATCTGATCGTTCCCCTGAATCATCATCTCGACGGGCGACGAACAGCCGCCGACCGTCATGAGAATGCAGGCGAGGAACAGAACAACATGTCGAGATCGGACAATCATGTACGAATCGGGTTGGACCGAAGGAGAAGGCGGTTGTGAGGTTGAAAGGGGTAATGCGTGGAGCGTGCCCTCCGAGGTTGTGGATCAACGAACGGGTTTGACCCCGATCCAGGCGGTCAGGGAGTCTCGGGGGCGGCCGGGCGTGCGTCTTGCTCGGAATGATTGTCGGAGGAGGTCATGCGGGCAAGATACGCCTTGATGAACGCCGGGCGGAAGACGCGGTGCTCTGCAACCGACCATGCGCCCCGGCGAAGCTCCAGGTGTTGCTCGGAAAGCCGATCGAGTGCGGTCGGCGCACTGAGCATGGGGATCCACTGGTACAGCTGATTTTCCTCCTGGACGCGCTCGCGCACCTGGTTGGGATCGAGCGCGTCCAACAGCTCGCGCCCACCGGACGAAACACTGGCCTTGTAGCCGTCAAGCATGGCCACCTGGTGCTTGACAACAGCGTCGACGGCTTCCCGGAGGCACGCGATCCGGCGCGCGCGTTCAGCGGGAGAGATCCTGTCTCCGAGCAGGTCGTCGTACACTGAGTCTGGGGACCCGTAGAGAAACGCCGAGTCCGGCGACTGCATGATCGTTTGCCCGATAAACTCGTGGCGGAATTGCCAGGGAATCGTGATCAACCGGGCCACGGCGCGGACGAGCTCCTGCTTCATGTCTTCCACGGAGGCCTCGCCGGGGGACCCATCCGCGGAACGCTGCTCTTGATCGGATGGAGGCGACGCGGCTCGGCCCGCCCCGAAGTCCAGATAGGACACGTCCGGAATGTTCGGGAGGGCATCGGGATCGATGAACGGCTGATCGCTATCGGATCCCGGGTCCCGGTCTCCGCCGGGCTCAGATGCCGACGGTTCCTGCCCTGATGCGTCCTGCGGTGTCCACGGCTCGAAGTCATCGTCCCGCCCAGAGGTGGGCGATGCCGGATCCGGCTGGGGAGAGACGGAGGAACGAGCGCTGGCCGGTTGACGGCCGGGCGTGGTCGTGTTCTGGTCGTCCGAATCCGTCTCGTTCTCGTTCGGACGGTCGTGCGAAGCGGACGCACCGTCGGAGTCTGCGATCGAACGGGCCGGCGAGAGGGCATCACTCAGTCCAAGCAGTTCGAAGAGTTCTCGGAGCCCGTCACTGGTGACGAGGCGCTCGGTGTTTCCGTCCGAGCCACGCAGGGCGTCCTGAAGCGCGTCGGTCCGCCGGGTGGTCGCCATCTTCTCGTAGGCGATGGCGATCTGCTGCAGCCCCTCGACAACGTCGGTGACCGGCTCTTCGAACGGATTCTGAAAGTCAGCGGCGAACGCCGTCTCCTGAGAATCGCTTTCCATCCACGCGGGAATCTCTTCCGGCTCTCGAAGGTGAACCGTGAGATTATAGTCCCCAATCGTAAACGTATCGCCGTCTTCCAGAGCGCGAGGCTGGTTGGCCTCCAGGCGCTCGCCATCGAGGAAGGTGAAGTTTTTGCTCCCGAGGTCAACCAGTGCGTAGCCTGCGTCTGTTCGCCGAATCTCGGCGTGTCGCTTGCTGACGATCCGGTTGACGTCGGCAAGATGCACGCGGGCATCGGGCGACCGGCCAATCGTGATGGTGTCGGCGTCGTAATGGGCTTCGATCGGGTCCGCCGAGCTGCTGGGCGGCTGGATGGTGATCTGAATAGACATGAGTCGTGAAAGTCAGTCGGAGGATCCGAAGGGTGGGGTATCCGGTGTGTTCAGCCGGGAGACGTCGTCGTAACCGTCAGGGGCTCCACATCAGCGCGGAGCGGACGGATACTTGCCGAAAACTTCCGGCCGTAACGGCGACGCCCGGTTGCCACGTCGTTGTCGATCCGAGTCGAACGTTGAGCCCTCCGCGAGCCGTTACCAGCGTGCGGGCATCATCGAGGTTCCACGGACCTGAAAACTCGATGTCCGTGGCATCATAGTGGGAAATGCCACCGCCCAAGCGGAAAGCAAATCCCTCGGTTGGGGCCACCCGGTAGTCGAGGCGCCCGGTGAAGCTTCGCGGCAGCGCCTGCACATTCGTCGACGCAGCATCGGGCGGGCCGAGCCCGGACAGGGACGGGACGTCCCCTCTCCCCTGCCCGGTGTATCGCGCCAGAACACGGATGTGCCGGTTGGCGCGCATCATCTGCACCTGAGAGGTGAGGGTCCACCGACTGCCGGGATCGAACGCGTCCACGTCGTCGAATTGGTCGGTTCCGTAGGCGGTGTAGGCCACGTCGAGGGACCATGCCGCGGTGCGGGAGAAGCGCCAGTCGAAGCCTCCATTCAACAGCACTTCGTTCCCGGGTGCGTACGTAGCGTCAATGCCATCAAAGGGTGTGTAGCCGCCAACGAGTCGGTAGAGCGCGCCCACGCCGAGCGTCCAGCGGTCCCCGGCGGTGAAGACGGCCGTAAGAGACGGGGAGACGCTCCAGCCACGCCCGTAATTCGGAAGACGAAGGCCGAAGGCCGTCTGGCTCAGGAGAATCGAGGTGCCCAGTGAGTCGACGGCCGGCTGCCCGCTCGGCACGTTGACGCGGAGAGAGGCGGCCAGTCGATGATCGCCCATCGGCAAGCCGGTCGAAACCCCGGCCTGGGTGTCTCCCCATCGCGTCGTTCGAGAAAGAGAGGTGGCTGTTGTCGTTGCGCCCTGGCTCTTCGCCCAAACGGTGGTCTCGCTCCCGATCGGAACGGAGAGCCAGATCTCGGAGCTCAATTGATCGATCGAGTTGCCATCCTCGGAGAGGGTTTGGTACGCCGGTTCGATGCCGACGACGACGGATCGCTGCTCCGGTGTGGCGTCGGTTTCGGGCATCGCCGCTCCCGAATTCTGGGCGAACGCGTCGGGAGCGTGCACAACCAAAACGCAGAGGCATCCCGCGAGAAGGGGGCCATACACCCAGACCGCCCCCTCGCATCCATGCGCGGTGCTCACAACGGCGTTCCACATCCGTCGCAGAACGCCGGGACTCACGAAGTCGATATGTGTGCGTCGTCTCATCGGATTACGACCAGCTTCTGAGTATTCGAATAAGCCCCTGCCGTCATCCGGACGAGGTAAACGCCGCTGGCAACGGGTTCACGCCCCCGGGTTTCGCCGTTCCACTGGATGGAGTGGGAGCCCGCCGGATACGTGGAGTCGACCAGTTCCGCAACCCGCCGCCCGATGATGTCGAAGACCTCGATGGTGACTCGGGACGGTTCAGCCAGCGTAAAGGGAAGCGTGGTTGATTCCCGGACGGGGTTGGGATAGTTCGGCAGGAAGGCCGTCGCGCGGGGAGCCGGCAGGCTGCCGTCATGAAGCGACGACAGGAACTGCTCCGTGCCAATCACGAGGCGAAGGCGTTGGGACGGACTCCCAGGCTTCAGGGTCACCTCCGCCCGGTTACCGTAGAGGGGGATGAGCGCGCCGTCTGTATCGTCGACGAGCACGAGGCGGTGACTGCGTGGGAGGGTGCCGAGGTGATGAAATCGCAGCGTCACGGGCCGTGGCGCCGCGAGAGACGCGCTGGTTTGAACCTCGAGGTCCCAGACCTGACCGTCGCTCACGGATTTGACGCTTCGCATCAGCGGGTGCTCGCCGTCGAGGATGCTCAGTCGAACGCGCCCATCGATCGGGGGAGGCTCGAACCGGTCGAGCGGATCTCTTTGGTCTCGCGCCGATGGTGCCATGCCGACCACGTTGTAGGCATCGCGTCCTCCGTCCGGGGTTGCAGCCGTCACGCGAACGGTGAACGCTCCCGCCTCTCGATCGAGGCGAGCATCCGCCAGCTTCCTGGCGTTTGCGCTCGGCACCCCTCCGACGTCCGACGCGACCCCTGGAAGAGGCTGACCCGCCTCTCGGGGAGGAATGGACAGCGTGACCGGCTCCAGCGATGTGTTTAAGACGAAGTAGCCGTTCCAGGGAAGGAGGGGTCCTTGACTCAATACAAATCCCGTCCCGTCGAATCGGTAGGGACCGGCCACGCGATCAACTCCTTCGACGTCCAACCAGTCGACCGGAAAGGCGAACGGATTGCTGATCTGATGCCAGCCGGGCTCGAGGGTCAGCGTGCGCGGCTCCCGCAGGTCGCTCGACCGGCCCGAGCCCACATCGAACGACGATTCCTCGCGGGTGATCAAAAAATAACTACGACCGGCTGTCAGGGGATCGTCCGGGGCCGACCGCTCCTCGTATGCATTCGCCTCCGCGCTCCACTCGACAAGACGCCACTGTGTGTCGTCGTAGGGGTCGAGGTCATCCTCGAAGACACTCCCAACGGTTGCATCATCCAGATCCAGTGGGATGGAAACCATGCGGTACGTCTGCGGAGGCAGTGTCGTGGGGCTGGTAATCTCGTCGAATGTCACCCGTACCTGGGCCGGTTCTGTCTCCGGGTCTGTCCCCGGGAACGTAAGGGTCTCGGTGACCTCGATGCCTTCCTCGACGAAACGGAGATAATACTGCACGCCCCGCTCGGTGGTGAACTGCGCGGGTAGGACGCCTTCGAATGAGTTGTCCTGACTCAGTGTGACGGGCTCGCAGCGATATTCGACCTCTCCGCCCGGACGGAAGCAGAGCTCGCGCGTGGTAGGGACGAAGGAGTCGGGCAACGTGCCGTCGATGGTCAGTGCGGTGCTCGCCGCCACTTCCGGGTTCGGATCGACGCCGAGATCAAAGCCCGTCCCATCCATGAACGTGGATGCCGATCCGTTCGACGTTTCGACATCGAGGAATGCAAACTCCTCACGCAGCGTATCCGGCTGGAACTGAACCTCAAGCTCTCGGGAGTCGCCGAATCCGAGGGCCTGTTCGCCCGAGTCGCTGATGATAGAGAATACGTTCGATTCGAGGGTCAGCGACTCAACGCTAAGCGGCTCTTCGGACGTGTTGTAGACGACAACGGACCGGGAGTCGGAGGTTGAACCGACTTCCTGGAGGCCGAATCGAATCCGGTCCGGCAGGATCGTGACCGGCTCGGACGTGACGTTGATCGTGAGGTCGGTGACGGTTGAAGCGGACGGACTGCCATTGTCTGTGGACTCGAAGACGAGGTCGAACTCCTGACGGGCCTGGGCGGCCGTGGGCGTGAACTCGATCACGGCAGTCGACGGATTGCCGTCGGTCAGCGACACGACGACGTTGCCGGGTAGCTCCGAGCGATTTGCGAGGACCGTGGAGACGGTTTGGCCGACCTCCGGCCCGATAAAACGGAGGGTGTCGCGGTAGGTGTCGCCAAACGAAACGTTGGACGTGCCGTCCTGGGGTAAGTCAAGCGCGACCGGGGGAAGGTTGCCGCTCTGCGTGCTGAAGCAGAACCGCTGACCGGAGAGATAGCCAACGCCGTCCGGCTCGCCTCCCGGTCCGTCATACGACGACCCGGGCGTATTAAACCGGCCAACGAGAGAATAGTCGATGCCATTGCCCTCGTTCACGCCGACGGTCGCCGGGAATCCGCCGAGTCCGTCAACGCCTCCCGATGCGTCGCCGGTGGTCCATTCCATCGGTCCGTAAGCGAAACACACGTTGTTTCCAATCCCCATGAGGGGATCGTTCCCATCGCTCAACAGCACCTGGAATGTGTTCACCTTGTCCACATTCTGGTCGAAGTATCCGACCGAGGACCAGGTGAAGACGATCCGGTTCTGGTTAGAGTCGATTCGCTGGTAGACAAGACCGCTCCGGGTGTTACGGTTGTCGACATCCGCGAAGAACGGGGCGATGAGCGGTGAACTATCGTTGGGAAGTGGAGTCGACGTAAACGTGGTATCGGGTCTCGCGAAATTCAGATTCCCGTTCATGTTCAGGTAGACGCTGTCGCGCACGGTCCCATAGAACTCGAAGGGAAAAGGAAGCAGGATCACGCTGCTCGACCCATCATCCGTCCGCGGACTCTGGCCAAACTGGACCACGCGGAAGGTATCATCGAGCGGAATGAGGAGCCCCCCGCCATTCTTCGGCCTCGTCGCGGCGTGACTCCCGATCAGTCGTTGATGGTCTTCCCAGAGCCGCTGCGCTTTCCGGTCCCCACCCGAGTTTCGCTCGGACCGGAGGGAAAGCTCACGAGCAGCCGCCTTGATCTGCTGTTTCCGCGCTTGATCGCTCAATGCCGGAACGGCGTCTCTTGAGGCGGCCGAACTGGAGGAAGCCGGAGTCTCTGTCGAGGACGCTTCTCCATTCGGGTCCGAGTCACCGGAGACCTGTTGCGCGGCCGTTGCCACCGGGGATAGTAGCACGCTCGCACTCAGCAGCAGGGCAAAGGCAATCAGCTGAAGAACCGCCCGAATGTTAGGTTGCGTGCGCATGAGGACAGGCAAAACCGAGTGTATGAACCGTGTGAGCCGGCAGGGCATGGGCCGGCCGAAGAGCACGAAGGGTTGTCGTAGGGGCCGCGTTTGTGCTTCAGGATTGACGAATGGGGGTGTGCTGGCAAGGTGCGGGTCCGCGAACCGTCGTTACTGAGCGCCATCCCCGCCGGATGAGGGCGGCGGGGGGAGCGGAAGCTGTTCGAGTGGAACAACCCCAACGGTTGCCCACTCGCCATCGGGTCGATCGCGCTCCGTTCCGGGAGCGTCGAGGCTCCCCGTCGTCGGCATGTTCGACAGTCGGAGGCGGGTCATATCGATCGATGACGTCAGCACGGGTGTTGGCAGCACCCCGGTGGCCGCCTGGTTCAGGGCCGAGGCTTGCGAGGCGCGCACGGCGGCCACGCGAAATCCGGGATCGATCTGCTGGGCCCGCCGGTAGTGCCCGGCCGCCTCCCGGTACGCTCGGCGGTCTTCCGCGTCGAGGCCTCGACTAAACGCGAGGAAGGCCTCGAAGCTCTGCGTCGGGGGCGTTTCCAGCTGCTCGTCTATCTCCGGAGTGACGCCAATTCCCAGTGCCTCCAGGGTTTGTCGCACGATAGCCCGCTGAAGTTCGAAGAGGCGGTTGATCTCCGCCGAGCCCGATTCCAGGTCCTGGCTGCCGGCGTCCACGCTCGAAAGCAGGGCCCGAAGCGTGACGCGCTGCTCATTCTGCACCGTAAAGGCACCGTTGACCACCTGACCGGCTCCCAGAAGCTGACCGGTTTCGGGGCCGGCATTCGGATCGAATGGCCCCGTCTGAGACCGTCCGATCTCATCCAGGACTGCTTGCAGGCGCACCCGCTCAACGACCGTCAGCGAAGCCACGTTGGCAAGGTCGATCGAGATCAACTCCGCTAGGCCGCGACCGATCGGTGCAAAGCGTTCGTTTCCGCCTTGATAAACCAGGGGAAGTACCGCGACCGTGGACGGAGATGCCGACGAGCACTGGCCCTGATCCAGACACTGGGCCACCTGTTGCCGTGCCTGCTGCCGCGCCAGCTCGCGGAGCACGAGATCGTAGCGCCCCTGCAGGGCCGCCCGGTACGGGGAGGATGCATCGACATCGCCATACCGCTCGTACATGCGAAGTGCCTGATCGAGCCGGTCGAGTCGCTCGCTCGCGAGACCGAGATAGAAGAGCGTCTTCGGATCGTTCTCGTTCGCCTCGAACGCATCCACGAGAAGGCGTTGCCCTCTCTCTTCGCGGCCAACCAACACATACAGCGCTCCGAGATCCCGCTTCACCTCCACATCCTGAGCATTCTCTGCCAGGTCCTTCTCGAGACGCGCAAGATCTGGACGCGCCTCGGCCTCGGTGATTTCAAGCGAGGGTTGGGGCGTGGCACACCCTGCAAGAAGGGCGAAAGCTAACACACCAAAGATAAACGACCATGCGACCGTGCACGCACGGACGTACGGCCCGCGGACGCCGTAGACACGGAGCCTCGAAGGTCTGTCGCCGCCGGAATGGTGGAGGAGCGAGAGCATGATTTTTCCTGTGTGCAGACCGCGAAAGGCGTGTTCAGGGTTCACGTTCGCAGATTGACCCTGCGCACGATCGCCCGGTGTTCTTTCCACTCGAACCCTTTCATACATATTGCGAAGAACGAAAGATAGGCCGGTCACCGAACGGGTACCTGGTGACGCCTACACCTTGGATCTCATTCATCACCGTGATCCGTCGGCGGCGCCATCTTCCGAGGCAGATGCAAGCATGGGACGCAGGCTCTCAAGACGCCGCTGGGCCTGAATGTAGTCGGGGTCGTGCCGGAGAGCCGTCTTCAGTTTCTGCGTCGCTCGCGCGTAGTCTCCGTCCTCGATCAGCTTCAGGGCGTCCGAGTAGGCGAGCATCGCATCAAGCGATTTCGACGGCCCCGAGCCGGTCTCCGTCGGATCCGTCAACGAGATCGTCGAGTCGATCGCCGTCGCCATCTTCTGGCTCAACTCCCGGGTCAGGCCGTGGAACTCATCGACCTTGCCATTAATCGTTCGCCCCAGCCGAATCCGACCGGTTTCCGTCTCCACGAGGCGCGACCAGATGGTGATCTGACCGTCGAAGATCATGTAGCTGCCGAGCATCACGTTCGTTGCGCCGAGCAGGCGGCCCGCCTCAGCGGCCGTCTGCGGATCCATGATTCCTTCTTCGCTCATCCCGATCTCCTGTTTGATCCACTCCAGGCGCTCTCGCTCGATCAAGCGCAGCTGCGTGGCTCCGCTCATGTGCTGCACGAACATCGTCGGCAACCCCCACTTGAGTCCTTCGAACCTCTCCTTCTGGTCGATCGAGTTGTTGCTGAAGTCGATGATGGCGAGGGTGTGTATGTCTTTCGGCACGTAGCACGACCCGTCAGGCTGCTTTTTGCCGGTCCAGCATGGATTGTCCGCCAGATCGCGTCGGGCCTCGTAATACACGTTCATGATGGGCGGCGGCTCGACATCGGGGTCAAGCTCGATCATGGGCGGCTCCAGGCGCAGCAATTCGGTCATGGCCAATCGCGCCTGTTCCGGGTTATCCCGAATAATGTGGGTCCGACCGAGATACTTCAGCGCCTCTCGCTTCCGCTCCCGGTAGGGCGTGGTCTCGGCCACGGTCGCGAAGAGCTCCGCCGCTTCGTCAAACGCCCCTTCCTGGTAATGGGACTGCGCTTGCTCGAACAGGTCGTCGGTCTCCTGCCCCGTATTCTCTTCCCCGGTCTGCGCATGCGCCAGGCCCAGACCGACCGTCGCGACGAACACGCAGGCAATGGCCAACCGGATCATTGCTCCGACACGGGGTGGAATCGATCGGACGAATCCGTCAAGAGAAATCATGGCCTTGTAGCGTTAGAGGAAAATAGAACGATGATCAAGAAAATCAGAACCCGAGAGGCTCAACACGTCAAAACCGATGGACCCAGGGGCGGCGCATCGTCAACGTAGAGGCGAGTCAGTAAGAACTGGCGCGCTCGATGGTGAAGGAGAGAACGTGCGTCGTTTCCTCGAAGCCCGGTTCGATGTCGACCACGACAGACGCGCCGGAGAACGGTTGCACAGCATCGGCCTCCTCCCCTGTCCGCTGGTTCCACGTTCCGCCCTGGATGGTAAACGCGTCGCTCCGATTAATGCGAAGCTCGATTTCGTGACGCCCGGGGCCGAGTCGTCCACGGAATGGCGTATTGCCGCGGTTCTCCCCGTCAATCCACACGTTACCCCACGATCCGATCGTGTTCACCGTGACCGGTTGTTCGAAGTAGAACGTGCGGTCGACCGTCTCGCCGGCATCCAGCGTTAGGGTTTCGGTCCTCGTCCCGTACACCGGATGGCGGTATTCGACGCGTTGCGCTCCCGCATCGACCGACACGGTGCCCGTCGTGCGAATCGTTTGCCCCTGCACGACCGCGGAGCCGCCAGGCACGGATACACGAAGCGTCGCGGTGGAAGCCAGCGCCTCTTCTCTCGGGGACGGATCCGTGTCTCGATCGGTTCGATCCGCGTTCGCCGTTTCGGCGGGCTGGAGCTCGATGACGCCGACGTCGGCGGTATTCCCGGATTGAACGTCTACGGAGGTCAACACCGACTCGAAGCCGTCGAGCGCGAGCCGCACCTCCGCCCGTCCCGGTCGGAGGTCGCCGCTCGTGAGGGGCGTCGTTCCGAGCAACGAGTCGCTCAGGAAGACCTGTGCGCCCGGAGGGGACGAATCAATTTGAATGGTCCCGCGACGGTCGACGGCCGTGGGTCGGAGGTCGACATCGAGGATGGATGCACCCTGCACCGTCAGCAACGTGTCGATCGGCTGATACCCGTCACGCTCGATGCGGAGCGCGAGGGTGTTCTCTGCCACATCCACCCGCGTCAGGGGTGTCACGCCGAGCCGCGTTTCGCCGGCGTAGACGGTTGCGCCTGCCGGAGTCGTCTGAATGGAAAGGGAAGAAGACGCAGACGGCCAGAAGACGTAAGCGAGAGCCCCAAACACGGTGAGAACACCGACGCCCATGAGGATCGCTTTCGTCGTATAGCTGGTCGTTTCGTCGCTCTCGGTGCCCTCTGCAGATGCTCGGCCGTTTGCGCCTGCCGATTCATTTGCCGTACCCTCAGCCGTGTCGCGGGGGCCGGCACCGGCCTGTGAGGCCATCGACGTCAGGGCACGAAGGGTGTGTCGCGCAGAAGGGTACCGGTCGTCGGGATCGCGCTCGAGGAGGCGGCGGACGATGCGATCGAGCGCCTCCGGAATGCCGTTGTCGAGCGAGCGTGGACCGGGAAGGTCCTCATCCGCAATGGTTCGCATCACCTCGTAATCGGTGGCCTCGGCGTCGTAAGGTAGCCGACCGGTCAGCATCTCGAAGAAGACGATGCCAAGGCTGAAGAGATCGCTGCGGGCATCGAGGTCGGCACTGTCGCGCACCTGCTCGGGCGACATGTACTTAAGGGTGCCGGCGATGCCTCGGGTGACGGTTTCATCGCCGTCGTCGTGCATGCGGGCGAGCCCGAAGTCGGTCACCTTCACCCCACCCTCGGACGGCAGCATCACGTTCTGGGGCTTGACGTCGCGATGGATAATCCCTGCTTCGTGGGCGTCGACGAATGCCTGCAAGATGTCCTTCATCATCGGAATCGCCGTCTCCCACGCGAGCGCGCCTTCGTTCCGTAGATACTCTTTCAGCGTGGGGCCGTCGACGTACTCCATGTCGATAAGGAGTCCTTCATCCACCTCTCGCAGGGCGTGGATGCCGACGATCGACCGGCTATTGATCCGGGCAAGCGCGCGAGCTTCCGTTCGGAAGCGTCGGAGGAACGATGCGTTACCGGCCAGACCGGGTCGGATCTGCTTCAACGCCACGGTTCGGCCGAGGGAGACGTCTTCCGCTTCGTAGACGACGCCCATACCGCCTTCTCCGAGGACACGGATCAGGCGGTAGCCACCGAGGACACGACCTACGTCAGGAGACGGCATGAGCAGAGATGGAGATCGAGAAGGCTGGGGGCGTCACGGGCTGTCGTCTTCACGGGCGACCGGAGGAGCATAGGAGACGTCGGCCGCTGCGTCGATGGCCTCGGTCAGCGGGTTATCGAAGTCAAACCCGAAATGACGCGGGGCCTGACCGATCACTGCTGCGGAAAAGACGCGAAGCACGTAGTCGCGCGTTTCTTTCGGCATGCGAGACCGGTAGGTCGTCAAAAACTTCCAGTAGTTCCGCTCGTCGGGGGTTTCCTCAATGCCCTCCAGGGCGGCATCTGGAATACCATATCCGTCCATCCGGTTGAGCTTGCTGTTCACCCGGTGTTCGCCCCAGTTGTACGAGGCGATCACGAGAAGACCGGATGCCTGCGCTTCGGTGGTGTAAATTAGCTGGAGGTAGCGGGCCGCAGCCTGTGTAGACTTCTGGAAGTCGTGGCGCTCATCGGCCGGGTCGACCGCTCGGAGGTTGACGCGATTGCCCGTATCCAGCCCGAAGGCGCGGGCGGTCGTCGGGATGAATTGCCACATCCCCTTGGCGATCCCCCAGTTCGTGGGCGGGCCGACGGCGTCGGTTTTAAAATCGCTCTCCTGAAGGGCGAGGTAGAAAAACTCCGGGGGAATCCCTCGCCGCATCATTTCGCGGACGATGGGCTGTACGTAACCGTTCGACTGCGCCCGCTCAATCGCCTGCCGGAAGCGCGGCTTGCCCGGCCCGAGCCAGTAGCCGTGAATCGTCTCCCGGACCTCACGGACAAAGCCCGCTGGCATGCTGAACTCACTCTCCCCAAACGTGCGAGCGACCCGGTGGATGATCTGCTCCTCTGCAGTGAGGTCGCGACGCAGTCCGAGTTCTTCGACGTATCCCTGATACACGTTCTCGAGGTGCCGGCGCTCTTGCTCGATCTCGGCGATCGTGCCCTCAACCGGAGGGTTGTCCTCGACGGTGCGGCGAAGCTGTGCGAGCGCGAGATTCTGGCGCTGAATGCCTTCGGATACCTCCATAGCCAGGTCTTCCAGTCGCTCGCGCTGCTGGTACTGCCAGAGTGCGACAACAGCGAGCGAGAGGCAGATCACGAGGACCCCGACGACGACGTACAAAAACTGTCGGCGCTCCGAGTGCCGCGCCCGCTGGTACGCCTGCCGAAGAAGCCGGGTATGGGCTCCGCCGGTCTCGTCGTTGCCGTCTTCCGCAAAGTAGTAGTCGTAGTAGGCGGTCACCGACCGCTTCATCGGCCCCGGATCCGACGGAACGGCGTCCGGCACGGACTGCTCGCGAGAAGGTCGTTCGGCGCCTGGAGAGGAGGGCATCCCCGGGACGGCTCCGTTCGACGGGCGTTCGGCGCCTGCATTAGAGGCCGCACCATCGCGTTGATTCGGGTCGTCGTGTCCCGGTGTCGAGGACGGGTTGGGGGCAGAGGCCTCGGCGCCTTCCCCGGATGAAGACGGGGCCGTCTCTCGCGGGGACATTGACGACGCGGATGCCCCCCGTCGACTCTCTCCTCGCTGATCCTGCAGACCGAAGGTGAGCGCGGGTCCATCGATGCCGAATCGCACAACGGTGCCGTCCTCGATGAGCGCCTGCGTCTGTCGCGTCCCGCCGATGTAGAGCCCGTTGGTGCTGTCGCAATCGTGAATGCGCCACGCCGCGCCGTCAACCACGACCTTTGCGTGGGTTCGGCTCACCAGACCCGAGTCGATCGTCACGTCGCACGACGCATCTCGCCCGATCGTAAACGCTCCCGTGAAGGAGAAGGCCTCCTTCAGGCTATCCCCCCTGACATGAACAGGGACGGACACCGCCTCCGAGGATGTGTTGGTGGAATGCGTCACGGTAGATCCTGAATCCGTCGGTGCGTAAGTCCGATGCTTCGTACCCCGATGCATGTTGCCCCGGTGCGCCTCGAAAAGGGTCGAGATCGCGAGGTCAGGGCATGTCCGAGTTGTTCGGACCGATCAGACGTACCAGGATAGATAGTATGATCATACTCATTGCGGAGTACCGCATCTTTGCGTCCCTGGAGCACTCGATAGTCTCCAAACCCCCCGTCTAAGGATGCGCCGCAGCCCCTGCCTTCGCTTCACTTTCGCTCCATCCCCGCACGGAAGGAGCCTGATCTGATTCGTGGGCCGGGCCAGATCGAATCTGCGTGCGAGAGCTATCGATGGCGCGCGTCCGCCTCGGGCGAACGAATACGAAATGATCGCATCACCTGCTCGATGATCGGTCCGAACTCTTTCCGTGTGTCCCGGCGGAACGATGCGGTGAGCGTGTAGCCAACACCGTCTCCGAAGGCGTAGACCTGTTCCTGGTAGAGCGGCTCCTCCTGGTCCTCCGGATGCCACCGGTAGATGCAGCGGTACGCATCGTCTCCGGACTGCAGCGGCAATGGTCCGTGCACCAGAAGCCGACACTCAGGCAAGCTGCTCTCGAGCGGTTCCATCTGCTTCGCTGCATAGTCCGAAAGTGTAGCGCAGTCCGTCTGGCGTTCGACGGTCACGGTAATGTTGTGTCGCATTCCGCGCGAGACCGGCCCGAGGAGCGTGTACGTGGTCTCGCATCTCCATGCGTCGCTCGGCAGCGGCATCTGGAAGGCGTCGGCGTGATACAACTCACGGTGCATCGACCGCTCTTCGTCAGAAGGCGTGGAGGTCGCCTCCTTCGCATCGTCTGCGGACGATCCCTTCATGGGGGAGTCAGAGGCATCTCCCGTGTTCATCAGGTGCTGGTAGTAGTCGGGGATGTCGGAGGACACGGCGTTCGCGGCTACGTGAGGGTGTAGGAGGGTGTAGAAGAAATCAGTGTGGGTGCGAAGGAAAACGCAAGGAGCTCTCTTGCATCTCGGCTTTCCCGGCGCTTGTAGCATTTCCATCCACCCTCTTATGCGTAAAAGAGGGGTCGATCATGACATCGCGATCAATTTTTTTGGACTCCTCTCCGGCCGTACGGTCTGGGATGTGGAGGGCGTCTTTTTTCAGAAACCAAACGCGGCAGATCGAAATCGGCCACGATGTGACGTTGAGCGCTGTTTCTACAGAAAACTCCCGGTCGAATCGAAGGCGAAGGCTACCCAGTACGCGATGATAGATGCCTGAAAGAGCCAGCTAACCGCGAGATACAGAACCCCGAGGATCAAGAGAACGCGGCGGCGACCTGAAAGCTGAGAACACTCCTGGAGAACCATGGCTATCGCCACCGGGCTAGCAAGGCATGCGGCGATGGTTAAGCTGAGGCCGATGGCGGAATTGAATCCCGTGAGGTAGGCAACAATCTGTGCCGTTGATAATCCTGCGGCCAGGAAGATGATCGAGCCCAGAGTTCGCTCCGAAGAGGCGGAAAATGTAGGCCAGGGACCGTCCATTGCGAGACCGCTCACTGGATTTTGGATGGCTCTCGAAGGAGGCTCCCGAACAGAGCCCCCAATCCAGCAAAAATCAATATGGTTGCGCCCATGTGGAGCCCATAGATGGCCGCAAGGCCCCATCCTCCGAGCGCCAGGAGTGGAGCCACCCGAAGCGCGTCCGTTCCCCGAAGCTGCCTGCGTTCGGCGATGCTCATTGCGTGGCGTACGCCCTGGTCATAGTACATCTGGTGGATTCGCCGTCGCGCCCGAAGGTGGCGTACGAACATCCATGCTGCCGGAATGCCGAATCCGACCATTCCCGCAATCGAAACGCGCACGATCGTGTTGTCAATCGAGGGATGGATGCCGAGGGAGCCGCCGTCCGAGATCACGAGGAGGATCTGGCTGATGACAAGAAATAAGGCCGAGACAGCCGGGACGAACAAGAGGGCCCGATGCGGACCGATGTGCGCATCGATCAAGTGATGCACGCCCTTGGAGGTCTCATCGGTAATGGACAACCCGCTTTTGCTCCTGACGGCGTAGCGGATGCTTCCGGCATCCACGATCTCGAGGGTCACACGGTCTCCCGTTGGAAGGTAACCGGTCCAGTGAGCGGGCAGGGCCACGATGGTGCCCCCCACCCAATGTTGGATTCCCGAGGAGCTGCCAGAGGTTCGGTGTATCCCCGTGATGGTTGACACGTATTCGGGGAGGTCATCTGTCAGTTGCAAACGGTCCCGGTAGACCCAGGCCAGCCCGCCGGCAATCATCAGGCACACCATCGGCCCGACGATCAATGCGGCGGGTTCATTCTCTGTGATGCCCAAATAGACGAAGATGCCGACGAAGACGATGGGAATGCCCAGCACCAACTGAGCAAACCGCCGACCCTTCCGGATGCAATGCCGCACGTAACGCCGTTCCGCGCTGGTTACAGGACGTGTCCCGCGAGGGGAGCGGCCGCCCTCGGGAACGTCCCTTGACCGTGTGGCACCGCTCGCGTCTTCCGGCATAGAGTCGAGAAAAAATGGGGGGTCAGATTGTGATGTCAGCTTGCCAAAATCCTGGCTTCGGCACGTCTCGGTTCCCTGAGCCCTGTGGTGTGAAGGAACGAATGCGTCTCGCCTCGGGCGAGCGACGGGGACAGGTAGCTACGATGGACGAGACTCCACGGTGGTGGTTCTGGATGGGTGAAGGCGTCCACCTCGAATGTAGCCGACGGGGCCACGCATATGGTAGGACTGGTCGAGGTCGTCGACCGTCGCCACCTCCTGGATCTGAACGCGGACCTCGGCTCTAAAGGAGAATCCGGCGGCCGGCATTTGCAAACGGTTTTGCGTATCCGTACGAAGGTCGAGATCCTGGATCTTCCACTGGCGAACGAAGCCACGGGGTACCTGGACAGGATCGGATCCAGTATCTTCCGTAAGGACGAGGTCGAACCCCGGGGAGGGAATCTGCATGTCGTCGGGCGCGACGGAGTCGGCAACGTCATCAATCGCATGGGAAATGCGAAAGTCAGACACTTCGTATGTCGTCCCAGGCGGGTGAAAGCCGGGTCGGACCGTAAGGCGAAGAAAGGTGGGAGTTGCTCCAGGGGATGAACCATATGTATAAATCGCCCCATCGGCATCGAGCAGGTCCATACTGAGTTGGGGCCGTGCGAGGAGTTGAAGGAGATCGACCAGCTCTTGCTGATGTCGCTCCCGCAGCGCAGCAGCATCCAAACCCTGAGCTGCCGCTCGCTCTTCCTCACTCCAAGCACAGGTGCGTAGGAGCTCTTCGAGCTTTGTGTCTGCGAAGAGAAAAACGACGACAGACAGGAGCGCCAGACCAATTCCGACGGGCCCGAGGAAAGAAAGCGCCTTGATCATGCTCAGCAGAATGAGGACCGAGGCCCCGAGGGCCAGCCCGGCACTCCACGCCCCGAACGTGTCGTGCTGATCGCTCTCTGAGGCGAGAGTGATGGCTGCCGCCACCGCCCCCAGCACGGCGCCAACGACACCGACTACGCGCAGCCCGATAGCTAAGCGGGTCATGGTACCGGCATTCGAGCGCAACGCCGTTCGAGGAAGGAGGTGTTCGACGCCTTCGACCGATCCGGCAACAGCGCTCCCCAGTCCCAGGCCGCTCGCTACGGCACCCTGGTAGCTCGCCCACCAGTTCTGTCCGCGCTGCTGTTGCTGTTGCCCCGCTTCTATTTTGTCGATAAGGTCTGGGATGCCGGTTGCCACGTCCAGTACATCGAGAGCCAGCAGGAACCGTCCGGCATAGTTTAGCTGCCGCGTCCGCAATTCCGCCTCGATCTGAGTAGCTGAAACGCGGTCCCCATGCTCGTCGATGGCGGCCGAGAGTTCGGCGAGATTCTCTCGACCTCCTCGCGTCGAAACGGGGGATAGCTGTCGCAACTTCGCAATATAGGCATCGCGGCGCTGGGCGGCGGAAGGGGCGTCACCCCGGCTTCCGCTCGAAGACAAAATGTCGCTCGCGTTGGCGATGGCGGCGAAGTCCCGGTGCTTGGCTACGATCAGCCCGCTCTCCGACGTCTCAAACTGAAACGTCTGCACGAACTGCTGGGGCGAAAGGTGGCGGCGCGTCCCGACGACGTTTGCCACAGCCCGGGGATCGACGAGCTTCATTCGAAGCGTCGAAAGCTGCGTGGACTGAAGGGACGCGGACGGATTCGGCATGAGGATCTGGTGGGCGCGGAGAAGTCCTGCCGTCGATCCCGTGCGCAACTGCGTGCTCAAATCTCCTCGTCCACTCGACAACATCGCGTCCCGCAGGTCATCAAACGCCGCATCCCCCGGCAGAATGAGCCTTTGGCCCGAGAAAAGACCTTCGTGTAGCGGCTCAAGGATGCGAAGTTGATGGTCGGTAACACGCTGTCGGCGCGAACCGCTCACCCGCACCCGAACGGTCTCCAGGTGCTCCAACAGAAGCCCGTTGGCTCGGACGCGGCGTGCACGAAGATCACTGAGCGCTTCCTCCGAAGATCGCTCAATCAGTTCCGCCTTTTCGTGGAGTGACTCGAGGTATGATTCCGAAATCTGACTGAGCCGCCGCGTAAGGCGCGTGGCGAGCGCGACTCGCTCATACCAGTTCGTGGCATCATCCTGATTGTTGGCAAGATACTCTTTGAGAAAGTTCAGGCCGTGAGTAGAGTCCCCGCTCGCCATTAATATCTCCATCTGGCGCAGGACTTCGGACTCTACCTTGTCCAACTGTGTGTCCGAGCAATCTTCAATCGAGGCGGCAAACTCGGTTGCGTCGTCCCGGGCGGCCGTGAACTTGGGGGAGTCCAGTAAGATGCTAAAGAGAAATCGGCTCCAGCGCTGGATTTCGCGTTCCAAGCTCTGCTGATCCGAGCTGTACGTCTCCAGAAACGAGTCGATGTGATCGGTTGGCCGTCCCGGCGCGTGGTCCTCGTCCTCTTGCTGTTTGTAGGCTTCGGCCGTCGCTTTGTAGAGGGACCCGTGAAACACCGTTGCCGCGTGCTGAATGGTATGTGCCCGGGCCCGGTGAATGGCTGCCTCGTACTTCACCTGAATCTGTTGAGCCAGGTGCACGGGATCGAACAGTGGAATATACCATCCCCCGGACGGACGGCGTCCTGCCGTAAATCCCGTGAGGAAGATTCGTGTACAACGGGATTCCAAAAGCCTGTTTGCGTTCGCAAGGTAGGCTTCGATTCGGTGCCGAGGGAGCTGAACGTGCGACAGACACACCCAGAGCTCGGTACGATCGAGGTTCCAGTCGAACGTCAATTCGTCTCGCTCAACGGTAGCCTCTCGTTCGTCTTCCCCAACCCATGCCTCGTTTCGCCAATTGACCAGCTTCGTCTGCCCCTCGTCGTCGTACTGTATTTCGGCACTCAGAGAAATCCACTCCGTGCCGTCATCGGCCCGGGCAACATGACCGTTTCTGTCGAGATGGCGACGAAATACATACACCCATTTCTGGTGTCGATCGTCCGATTGGATGGGCCCAAATGAAAGGCTGTCTCCATTTGTGATCGAACGAAACCTGAGAAATTCCTCGTCCGGAGGGCGAGTGATCACAGGAGACTCCGAACGTCCCGAAAACTCGGTAAGCTCTACGAATTCGAGGACGACCTCGCGCGTTTCGGCGACGGTGTTCGTTGTCGAAGTTTGTCGTTCGTCAGCGGGACCACCCATGGGCTGAAGGTCGGGGAAGGGAGATAGAGCGAAAAGATTTAGAGCGATTTCCGGTCGGGAAACTCAAAGGAAATCGGGCCGGGCGGAAGATCTTCTTCTCGTGCGGTTCCGTCCGCATCGAGAGACCCCTCGCGCGTCTTCCCATTGGCAAGATGCAGCACGTAGCGTTCATCGGAGATCGGAGTACCGTCCTCAGAAACGCGCTGGATCTCGAACCAGTCCTTGAACGTGATGAGGTTGGACCTCGCCTGGAGTCCTCCAACATCGACCCGGAAGATGTACTCCGGATGCTGATACCCGTCCTCCGCGTCTCCGTCGGCCGGGATGTCGTCGGTATCTTCGACGTATTCGAACTCCCATTCCGCTTCGACCTTTTCACCGTTGATCTTCGTCGGGAACCGGGTGACGAGGTCGTGGGCCCCGTCGGCATCGTGCTCCAGAATAACGAGTTCGGCTTCGGTGCCGTCCGGCGCCCCGGTCGCGGAGGCCGACAGGGTCAGCACGTCGCCCCGGCGGGCCTCGGTGACGTCCTCGCCGTCCTTGATCCATTGCAGATCGTCGAGCTGAATACGCGGTAGGAGCGAAAGGGGAGGCGACGTCGCGCTCAACCCGTGATCGGGGAGTGTGATGTCGGCGAAAAGAATGTCTTCCGCGTCGCCGGGAACGGGGATCTGGGCGCGGAGTCGATTCGCCGTTAAGGCTTCGGTGTACGTCTGAAAGGTTGTGCCGGCCTGATCGCGAAGTTGAATCTGGACGACGGCACCATTGCCAACGAAGTGGGTCTGGATCTGCAGGCCCACGCGGGATCCGGGCGCCGCCTGGCGTCGACTCCACGAGACAACCTCGATGGCGGAGTCGAGCTGGATCTGGTGCGTTTCGTTTGTGCTTCCTCGATGGGTCGGCATGGCAAGAGGAATGGATAGGCCAAACGGTTAGGGGGCGGTACCCGGGCTTATTCCGGCTGGGCGGCGTTCTTCCACTGGCTCCAGTCGTGACGCTGGATGCCGAGGCGGGCCGCCGCAAGTTTCTGCTCGGGTGAGAGGTTGAGAAACTTTTCGAGGCTGCTGTTGGCCTGTGTGGGATCGCTGTAGACGGCGTCGGGGAACTCGCTGAACGGCGTCCGCGGGCGATCGTCCCAGGCTTCCTGGGTCCATCCGAAAGCGGCCATGTGTACCTGCTCGGCGTGTGTCAAGTCGTCCCAGAGCAGGTCCGGCTCGAAGTACTCGTACACCGTGCGACGCTCGAAGAAGCCGGGCGCACGCGACAGGTAGGCAACGATGTTCTCCTCCGTCAGCCCCATGAAATGCACCCCCACGTACACCTCGCCCAATTCGGTGTCGAGGACGATCCCGTGGCCCGTCTCCTGAGTCAGGTAGTTGTGTTGTCCCGTGATGTCGACCACGCCGACGCCGCCGGTGATCTTGACGTTGCCGTCGTCGGCGACCTCGAAGCCGTAATCTTTGATACCGACGTTCCACTTCGTCTTCTCCTCGCCGGTGGCCTGATTACGTTCGACCTCCACGCTGGCGTTGACGATGTTCTGCTTGTCCGATCCGACCCCCGTACTCACGCCGGCATCGGCGCCAAGGACATGGATCGGATCGCGCTTGACGAACGTGCCGTTGGCCCCGATATCGATGGTCGTTTCAACCTCCCAGCGCGCATACGGCCCGCCTTCGACGGGCGAGGGCCCGGCGACCCTCCGGAGCGAGCGCATGTCCGCCTTCGGCTTGACCTTGATCCGGAGGTACGGCATGCCCTGGCTCTGGCGCTCGTTGATGGCGTTGATGCCATCGGAAACGGCCCTCCAGGCGCGGTAATCCCAGTAGGAGCTCATCTCTTCGAGCAGCTCATCCCACTCGTCTTCCGTGCAGCCGGGGGGACGGCGGAAGGTGTAGAGCTGTGGCGGTGGCCCCAACTGCTTCAGCGCCAGCGTCTTGCGCTTCACCTCCCGTCGCTTCTCGGCCTCAGCCGCTTCCAGTTCGGCCCTCCGCTCATCTGATACGCCGGTGGCATCGCCAAAACCAAAGCCGTCTTTCGTGATCTCATCGAGGACCTCGCCGACGCCGACGTCGTCGGGCTCGGTGATGCGCTCGACCTCGGCGATGTACTGCCGGGTGGCGTCCGCATGAGCCGAGACCACGGACCGGATGGTCTTCTTGTTGCGCTCGTGGATGTTCGCTCGCGCATGGTCGATGTAGGATTCGAGCAGGCCGGAGCCCCCCCGCAGGGCAACCGTTGCCACCTGCGCTTCGGTGGGTGCATGATAGGTGATCTGGAAGCGATCGTCGTATCGGCCCACGAACGCCTGAATGCGGTCGGCCGCCGCCGGCTCGGCCACCATGTCGATCGCGTTGATCCGGTCGTCCGCGTTGACATCCTCAAAGTCGCCTCCCAGACCGCGCGTCCGGGACGCCATGTCGAGCAGCATGGGGTTCTCTGGCGCAAAAAAGGCGGCGAAGGCCCCAAAGTATCCCTGTACGGGCGCCTGTAGCGCAGCCTCGACTGCGATTTCCCCGTCCGGGTTGAAGCATCGAACGGACTCCGCATCGTAGACGATCAGGAAAAAGCCATGCTCTTGAACTACGGCATGGTAGTCCTGCAGCCACTGCTCGACGGTGTCGAACAGGCGTTCGTGATTCGGATCCGGCCCGTCCGCGCGGGCAACGAGGGCAAGGTTGTCATACGCGATCGGTCCCTGGGGGCGGTCGGGCTCGTCCCCCGCCGCGTCCTCGTCGTCTGCAGCGGTGATCTCGATATCATCCGGGTCCGTGATGACGGTGCCCAGCGGCTGGTCTGACGACGGAACCGGGGGACCGTAGCGCTCCTGGATCCACCGACGGTCCTCACGCTCCTCGTCCGGCAAGAAGGTGACGACGACCTCGGGAATCCCCGCCACGCCGAGTTGACGGCGGGTGCGCAGCACGGCCGGTACGAGTTCATTGCCCCGGCGCACACATCCGGTCTCTTCCGTCTCGCCGTGGAGGATGCGCACATAGCCGGGCGGCAGCTCCCCCTCGAGGCGGCCGTAGCCATCCTCATCGCACGACATCGACAACCGCTCCTGTGTCAAGTGAGGCTCGATGAGTAGCTGCACGTTGGCGATCGGCTCTCCGGCCTCGGACACCGCCTGGACCTCCAGGCTGTTGTTGAAGACGAGCTCCGGATCGAGGTAGGCGCGCTCGTAGGCGCTCGTGTCGTAGAACGGGCACTCGTCGATCGAGTACGTGCTCCCCTGGTTCGGTTCATCCGGCAGGGTCGGAGCATCGTGCACGGGAAAGAGCAACAGCTCGACGCGCCGGTTCGACTCGGAGCGATAGTTGTCGCGGTGCTGCTCGTCGACCGGGAACGACTCGCCGAAGCCCTTGCAGGGCCACTCGGGGTCCGCCCAGCGGATCGTCGACCGCCACTCGTCGATCATTGGCCCAACCGGTGGGCAGCCGAGCATGTAGGACAGCTCGCGGAGATAGATCACGTCGAAGAGCGCGCTCCAGGTCTCTGGTCCGATCGCGCCGTCGACGCTGATCGGGTGAGAGTCGCCGAAGCCGAGCTGGTCCTTGGCTGCATTGTAGAGCTCTTGAAAGGACCGCACCGCGTGCCGCGTGTTCGGCCCATAGGCATCGTCGACCGGTCCGGGATCAACGTCGTCATTGCCCCCCATCCGCCACGCCAGGTACTTGAGCAGTCGCTGCAGGTCGGCGACCTGGTGCCAGTCGTCCATCAGGTCGCCCCACTCGACGCGCCAGTCCCAGCCCATCAGCAGGAAGTAGACGCTCTGCGCTCGCGCGAGGGACAGCTCATCGTTATGGCGCGAGTCACCCGCCGTATCGGTGTGACCGGCGATGAGTAGGCGGAACTCGCTGTCCTGGTGGTCGCGCAGGTAGTGAAGCAAGGCGTAGAGCAGTCCGAGGCCCTGCGGCCGCATGACGCCTTCATCGTTGGTCACGATCCGTCCCGTCTCATCGTCGATCTGGAAGGGCATCATCACGGCGCTGTTGGTGCTGAAGAGGACATCGTCCAACTCTAACAGCGTCAGCCCGTGCGGCCGCACCTGGAAACGGTGCTTGTAGGCAGCGTGCAGGCGCACGCCGTCGCGAAGGCTGGAGGAGGCGGTGTTGTAAGACGCGATTTTCTTCACGGCCAGGAAGACTCTGGATCTGGGAGGTTTCGTCGCCGGATCGAAGACCCGCTGCAACGCTCCGACATAGCACAATGCGTTAATCTTCAACCGTCACCGATAGCATGTTGCCAACGGCTTCCGAGAACTCCACCGAATCGTCGTAGCCATGAGGGTTGTAGACCTTGAGGTAGGTCTTTTTATTGGACCGGTAGAGATCATAAACAGCGAATGCGTGATTCCCTGCATGGTCTTTTTTCTTCAATCCTTCTGTCGGTAAATCCGTCCCGAGCACGACGACTTTGCCTTTTTTGCAAGCCGTCTTCACTGCGTCCTTGAGCGTCTGTGCGGATGGCTCCGCTTTCATATCAAACGGAATGGATGGCTTCTGGCGCTTGTGCCGCCTAAAGTTCGTAATTTTAGGATGCGACATGTCCTTCAAGTACATCGTAGAACTGGACCCTTTCAGCCCATAAATAGAGAGAGAAGCACCTAAATTGATGGGGGTATGTCTCAAGACCTGAAGAACCGTGCTTCCCTGTCCCTGATTCACGGTCGGTTTGTAGCTTGAGAGGCGCTCGTCCTTCGAAAGTGTTTCAATCAGATGCTTGGCATATGCCACTTCTATAATGGATGACCACAAGTACTTGAATTCAATGGCATCTTTAGAAGTAATACGGCCTCCCTTAGACAGAAAATGCATTTCCGAACATGTTGCCCCGCGCGTTTTGACCTTCATCGAACCCAGCTCGACAATGTACTTGTCGGGATCCACCAGGTCCGACGTAATGATGGATTTGCGATCTTTCTTGCTAAGGGTGAAGAGCATGCAATTCAGCACCGCGTGGTAGTAACAATTCGGGAGTTTATCCTGGATCCCCTGAGAATGAACCGGCCTTCCCAGTTCGCACTCCAGCGAGGCTTCCACGTTGTCCAGAGCGTCTGAGTATGTTTTCAGGGTCGCGTTCGACGAGCGTTTACGCTCTTTCTGGATCAGGCGCTCAACGGCAAGCAGATCCGCAATCGTTAGCAACGTGTCCGTGTTTTTGCCGTCTTCAGAGACGGAAAAGAGGTCTTCCTTCATTTCTACAGCTGCTGCAAGAGCTGCTGCCGTTTGTTTTTTCTTATCTTCGGTCATCGCATGCAAGCGATTGTACCTCGTGTGTCCAATCGCTTTTTCCAGGCGGGCGTAGGCAATGGCCTCGTCCTTGACGGGAGGAAGATCCGAATCCGGGTAATCGTGCAAATAGTCCCAATCACGCACAATGCCCTGCACGAACGGCGACGTCAGGCCTTGAATCTGAAGTTTGCAGCGTGAGGCGCTCTTCTTACATACGATCTTTTGATCGGTGATCTTGAGATCGCGCCAGAGCACCGTTTCTTCCTGGTCCGGATCGGACATCTCTTTTTCGGCTCACGGGGAATATCAGCTACGAAATTCTGATCGTAGAAGGCGCTGAAACACAGCATCGACCTCTCCGGTCACGGGAAGATAATTCTCTTTCTGAAATGCCCGGATAGCCGAACGGGTACGGGGACCCATGTCTCCATCGACGTCTCCGCAGCTGTACCCAAGCGCATTGAGTTGCGACTGTACTTCTTCCAGCGTGGACCGATACTCATTCGCAAGCTCGATCTGAAATGTGTGGCCCCGGGCGTGCACCGTGATCTCTTCCGCTCCATTTAGGGGAAACGGTTCGGTCCATCCCTCTCGGTCCGTCCGTCCCTCCACGGTGCGTCCCCCAACGTCGACGGTGTAGGCAACATTCGACACGTCAGTCTCCCCATCATGAATCTGAATTTGGAAGGAATCGTCCGACAGCGCCTCTGATTCGGATGCTGAATCGTCGGACCCTGCGTCTTCATCGACATCGAATTGCTCGTCGCCGGCTTCCAGATCCGGAAGCTCCGGAATGCGCACGATACAGTCGGACACCGGAACGTCCCTCTCGCTTGCCTTCCCCTCTCGGTCAAGCGTCCCCGTGCGGCGCTCGCCGGTGCCTGTGATGATGACGTAGGGTTGGCCCGAGACAGCCTCGCCCGATTCGGTCGTGACTTCGATTTCCAAGGTATCCGCGATGAGGAGGACGGGCGACCGGGCCGTACTGGGGCCAACCACGACCTCGAAGTAGTAATCCGGCGCAGAGAACGTCCGGTCTTCGCCTTCAGGACGCAGATGCTCCTCGTCGGGCAGGTCGGGCGGATACTCGTACCGCCATTGAACCTCGACGGCACCGTTTTCTACGGTCGTCTGGATATCGGCTACGACCGTGTCTGCACCCGACAGATCCCGCTCGAAGATTTGCACCTGGGCGGGGGTGCCGTCCTCGAAGCCGATGACGTCTGCGGTCAACGTCAGTTTGTCGTCGGGGCTGGCGCGATCGGTGTCCCACTGCGCGGCGTGCACGCTGCGGAGCACCACTTCGCCCTCGCCCTCGGAGACGCCATCGACCCGAATCGTGCCATCGGTACGGAGCATGCCCTCCTGCTCGATGCCGTCCGGGTCCGTGAACGTGTACGGGACGCCGGCGACCGGCAGCCCCGCGCTGTCGACGAATTCGAACTCGATCCAGTGCGTTTCTCTGGTGGTGCTGACGCCCGTGTCGATCGTGGCTGCGACAGCACTTGCCCGGGCGCCGGCAGCCCCTCCGCCTCCACCGCCCGCGCCTCCGCTGGCAGCCCCGGCGCCCACCTCCCCGATCAGCACCGTCGGGCAGCCCATCACGATCGAGTCCGGAGGCCCGGCGCAGACGCACATATCACCCATTCGGGCCGCGGGCATCCCGCCGATCATGACCCCGGCGCTACCGAGCGTCACCGGACCGCCCACGTGCGGGACGGGCGGAACGGCGGGCGTCGCCATCGGGCAGACGTGCATGTCGCCCAGCCGCGCCGCGGGCATCCCGCCGATCAGAACGGTGGGCATCCCTGCGACGATCGAGCCGCCGTGTGCCGTCATGTCGCCGATGCGTGCTGCGGGTTTGCTCATGAGGGGTTTCAGGTTGCTAGTGGCAGGTGGTTGGTGGCATTTGCCGCGAGCGTGTCGCGCAGCTCGAGATCGGGATGCTATGATCGAGCGGAGGAACGCCTATTCGCTCTTAACGGCGATGAGCCGGGGATGAAGCCGTGAACGGCGCGACGGACGGCGGGGCCAAGCGTCTTTCTCGTTTTGCGGGTAAAGGACGCCGTGATTCGATAGCCCGTCCCCTCATGCAAGACAAACCAGACCTCCTGGTAGACCCGCCGCTCGTCCGAGGGCCACCAGACAAATGCGGCGAAGTAGGCTGGCACGCCGCAGTCGAGGCGGGTGAGTCCGCGCGCCTGGCATCGGCACCCCTTCAGCGTCTCGAGGATGCTGTCAACCTGCGGGTATGCATAGGCGAGAAGATCCTCGTCGCCCGCCTCGTCTTCCGTCGCGATCGTGATCGTGTGCTGCAGGTCGTGCTCCTCAGGCCCCATCAGCACATACGCCGTCCGGTCGGTCCAGTCCACTCCCAGGTCGATTGAAAATCGATCAGCGACGAACGTCCGAGACTCCATCGATGCCGCCGGGCTCGGACGCGAAGGCGGGGGAAGAACGCGTGCCATCGGGGAAGAGGGAAAGGTGAGAATGAAAGAGGGAATTGGGGCTCCGGGGACCGAGGCGCTCGGGGTGGTGCTCTGATTCCCGTCCCCTCACACCCCGAACGTCATCCCTCAGTTGATCTTCACCAGGGAGCCCTGGATGGTGTTGACGCCGGATGCTTTCAGGTTGGTCATGGTCCCCGATACGTCGTTCTGCATGCTGGCCTTCGACTTCACGTTCATGCCCGACGTCTCGTGGTTCATCGATGCTTTCGACTTCACGTTCGTGCCCTTCTGCTTCAGGTCCATCTGGGCCTCCAGTTTCATGTTCGCGGCTTTCATCGCATGCTCCGATTTCGCCTCCGTCTTGATGTTGGCGGCTTTCATCTTGGTGTCCCCCTTGGTTTCGACATTTAGCTCTTTGGCCTGAATATCGATCTTGCCCTTGGGGGCGTGCATGTCGATGCTCCCATTCTCAGTCTTGATCACGATCTTGTCATTTTTCAGATCAAGCACGAAAAGGTTTTTCTGGTCTTTACCGGATAGGGTGATGACCTCGTCCTTGTCGTTGATGCGGACAATGTGCTCCTTGGCGCTCTGGAGGGTGATCGCTTCGTTCTTGTCGTCAAAGATCAGCGTATGCCCCTTTTCCGTCTTCAGCGTCAGATTCTCATTCTTGTCGTCGAGGGTGACGACGTGCTTCTTCGTCGTCGAAAGCTGAATCCGGTCATTTTCGTCGTCGAGGTGAACCGTGTTTGCATCCGGACTCTCGAGCTTAACCTTCGCTTTGTCGACCGTGTCGTCCATGATGAGCTGGTTGCCCGCCTTCGTCCGGATGATGTTCTCGGCCTTATTCTCGGCCACAACCGGCGACTTCTGCGACGGATTGGAAACGCTGGATAGCACGACGGGGCGGTTGGGGTCACCGTTCATGCAGGCCCAGATCATCTCGGTGTCCTCGTGCTCGCCGAAGTGAACGCCGTGATTGGGTCCAGTGTGCATTTGCCCTTTCCGAACGGGCAGCGTCGCCTCACCGCTCTTCGTGTCCGTCCGGCGGTCGAAGTCCATTTTCAGCCGGTAGCGGCCCTCTTCATCCACGTAGGCGTAATCGCCCCCGGTAGACTCGGTACGCGCGGTCATGATGCCGGGCACTTTCGGCACCGGCGTCCGTCGCGGCGGGCGGTAGGCAACCTCGGCCGGGATGCACGTGAACGTGTTTCGGTAGACCGGCTCGTCGGGGCGTGCGGCCGTGCCCTCCCCGGAGGCATCGCCTCCAGCGTGTCCCGCGTCCGACTGGCCCGCCCCGCCGGCGTCCCGCGCAGAACCAGAAGAGCCGTCCCCGCCGAAGAGGTTTCGGGTTGCCCCATGCGCTCCGCGATGCTCGACCTCGGTGACCAGATACTCGCCGTCTCCGTCGCTCCGGTAATGCCCTTCGAGCGTAAACGTATGCCCCGGTCGCAGGCCCGAACACGTGCTTTCCCCCCTCAGGACCTTCCGCTGGCACTCAATCTCCTCGTTCCGCACCCGCGCGAGGCGCTTCCCGGTCTCGGTGTCCGGGAAATCCTCGCCGTACTCGTAGCGCACCCCGGGCATGTCATCGTTGATCTTCGACTCGACCTCGAGCCGCGTCTCGGGCGTGCGGTAGTTGTAGTCTTTGAGGACGACCGATCCCGTGACCACCCGTTCGCGACCCGTGAAGCGAAAGACCGCCTCCTCGCTCGGGACGGTGCCCTGGCTGGCGTTGAAGTCGAGCGTGGACGGACGGGCCATCTCGGGGTTCTGGGCACGGTCGTCGGTGAGGACGAGAATGTCTTCGGTCCCGTCATGCTCGAAGAAATATTGGATGCCCTCGTATTCCAACAGCCGCTGCACGAAGTCAAGATCGGTCTCTTGATGCTGGACGCAATACTCGCGGGGCGAGTAGCTCTCGGACAGGTCGAAGCGAAATCCAGAACTGGGCAGGCCGGCCTCTTCAAGCACCTGCGTGACGATCTCTTCGACCGTGGCCTCCTGGAAAATCCGGCTCTGATAGCGGAGCGAGAGCGTCCAGAGGCGAGGGACAAGGACGGCGCGGTAGCGGTACTGCCCGTCCGCGCTGGGCCCCTCCTCGTAGAAGTCGGAGACGATGCCACAGGTGGGGACGTCCTCCGCCCCCTCGATGTCACGGCGGGTGGTGAGCGTAGCGGACTGGTTGACGACATCGGCGAAAGCAACCTCGGGATCGTCCGAAACCAGAGCGATCTCAAATTCGAAGGGTTGTGAAATCAACTCTTTGCCGGTGTAGTCAACGACCGTGAAGACGTCGGGACTGAGCGTCGACACCTCGAAGCGGTGATGGGCAACGTTGGCAACAAAATCAGACATGGAGCCTGGCATCTTGTGCAAAGGATGAAAGCAACCGTGCGAGGGATGATCGTCTATGCCCGGTGAGAGGAATCTCTGCCTGGGCGCAAGCCAGACGCCCCGTCGAACACGTCCCCGTTTGTATCACACCGGGTAATGGCATCACGTCTCGGACGAAAAGGCCCGATATCACAATGCTATGCTCCCCCATCGCTCAACGGATATGCCGGGAGCACCGGCTACTACAGAATGCGTTAAATCGGCCCGCAGCATGACATCTAAACCCCAAAAAGCGATTCAGAACGATGTAAGATTGTCGCTGAAATATACCGCCTGGCAGATCGCCATGATCGGTCGTCTAGCGGGGAGCGGTATCTCCTGAGGATGATGCAACGGGAGCGCGGGTAAGGTGCGATGCGATTGCCACGGGCCGCCCGTCCTTCAGCACCGCGGCCCCGGCGAAGACCCGTTCGCGACCGGGGAAGCGAACGATGGGCCTCTGTTGGGGGCCGGAGCGGCAATTTCGACATCGACGGGCTAAGCCACGGCCTCGGCCCCGGTGAGGAAAACGGTAACGGCGTCGGTTAAGACGTCGGTACAGACATCGAGACGCAGAGTGCAGACGCAGCCTGGAGACCGCGAAGCGATCGTCAGCATCATGGGGGATGCAATCAGACATAGGGCCAGAGGTCGAGGGTGCTGGTTTCGGGCGCACGTCTCACCAGGGTCATCTCTCATGCCTGCCAAAAACCAGCAGGGAATACGGAGTTCTGAGCGTGATGGATGCATCGCTGGGCCCCACGCGGAGGCGGCCCGCCAGGGACCTATCCGGGTCGGGAGGCGTCCGTCGTCTCTTCTTCATCCGAGGAATGAGTGGCTGCCGATTCCTGCTCGTGATCGAACGCCGAGGAGGGGTCCACGATGTCGGAAGCGCCGGCCTCGGCGAAGGGTTCGGCCGAGCGAGCCTCGCTTTGAATCTCGTCCCCGAACGTGTACGTGAAGTTGCCTTCGTCGTCGAACCCGAGGGTCAGAGCGTTCGGCATCGTCTCTTCGGCCATATGCCCCAGGAGTGCACGAGACGCTTCCGGTAAAACCGTCCGGTCAAGGATAAAGTCGATATTCCGGGCGCCGGAGTCGACCTGGGTACAACGCTCGGCGATTCGATCGACGACGTCCGGCGCAAAGCCGAACTCCATCTCGTGTGCCCGCTCCAGTCGGGTGCCGATGGTGCCGAGCTTCAGACGCGTGATCTCCATCATCGCGTCTTTGACGAGCGGGTAGTACGGAACGACCTTCATCCGGGCCAGGAGCGCGGCCTGAAAGTGATTGACGAGCCGGCTATGGATTGCCTCCCGGAGCTGGTCGGGCGTGGGGCGCTCGTCTTCGGTGCACACCTGCAGAAAGACGTCCGAGCCGATGTTCGACGTCATCAGGATGACGGTGTTTTTGAAGCTTATTTCCCGCCCTTCGCCGTCGCGCATGAATCCGCGGTCGAAGACCTGGTAGAAAAGCTCCATGACATCGACGTGCGCCTTCTCGACCTCGTCGAGGAGAACCACCGAGTACGGTCGTCGGCGGACCGCCTCGGTCAGAATGCCGCCTTCCCCATAGCCGACGTATCCGGGAGGCGCCCCCTTGAGCTGGGCGACGGTGTGGCTTTCCTGGTACTCGCTCATGTTGATCGTCGTCAGGAAGCGTTCGCCTCCGAAGAGCTGCCGCGCGAGCTGGCGAGCGGTCTCGGTCTTGCCCACCCCGGACGGACCGACGAGCAAGAATACGGCGATCGGGGCGTCGGGATTGCCCATTCCGGCCTTGGCCGAACGAATTGAATCCGCCACTTCGCCAAGGGCTTCGTTCTGCCCGCGGATCACGGACTGCAGCCGGTCCTCGAGTGAAAGAAGGGTCTCGGCCTCATCGCGCAGCATGTTGCCGAGAGGAATGCCCGTCCAGTCCGAGATGATGCGGGCGACGGCGTCTTCGTTGACCTCCGCATGCACCAGGGCCGGTTCCTCGTCGCGGAGCGCTTCGAGGTCGACGCCAAGTTGGTCTAGCCGCCCGTGCAGGTCATCGACCACGTCCTGAGCGTCGGACTCCGTCATTTCCGATGGATTGGGAGACGCCTCCGCGTCTTCCACATCCGGCTCGTCCGACGACTCCGATGTGCTCGCGGGCTTCGGTGTTGGGGTGCCGGCCGTCAACGCGCCGGATTCCGAGGCGCCGTCCCCGGAGACACCATCTCCCGACACCACCGACCCGCCGATGATCTTCCGCCGAACGTCTTCGATCTCGTCCACCAGCGATCGCTCGGAATGCCATCGCGCCTCGAGGGTTGCGTACTCGGCTTCGAGGGCCTCGATGCGCTCTCGCAGCGTATCGAGCTCGCCGTCGTCAGCACGAAGGCGGGCGGAAAGGTCGCGCTCCAGCGCGGTAAGTTCGACGTGCAAGTGATCCAGACGGCGCTGCAGAGTGTCGAGAGCCGCCGGCCGGGCGTCTTGAGACATCTTCACGCGCGCCGCCGCCGTGTCCATCAGGTCGACGGCTTTATCGGGCAGCTGCCGCCCAGCGATAAACCGATCCGAGAGAAAGGCAGCCGCGCGGGCGGCCTCGGCGGTAATATGAACGTCGTGGTGGGATTCGTACTTCGATTTGATTCCCTGAAGCATGATCGTCGCCATGTCAGGGGACGGCTCGTCGATCTTGACGAGCTGAAACCGGCGCTCCAGGGCCGGGTCTTTTTCGATGTACTGCTTGTATTCGGACCACGTCGTCGCAGCAATCGTCCGGAGCTCGCCGCGAGCGAGGGCGGGCTTGAGAAGGTTTGCGGCGTCGCCGGTCCCCGATTTTCCGCCGGCCCCGATGAGGGTGTGGGCCTCGTCGATAAACAACAGGGTCGGGCGCGCAGCCTCCCGGACTTCCTGGATGACGGACTTGAGACGGCTCTCGAATTCGCCCTTGACCCCGGCGCCTGCCTGAAGGAGCCCGAGGTCCAGGACCCGGATTTCGGCTTCGGCGAGGCTTTTCGGGACGTCCCCCGCCGCAACGCGAAGCGCCAACCCTTCGACCACGGCCGTCTTTCCGACGCCGGCCTCCCCGACGAGAATGGGGTTGTTCTTGCGACGCCGGCTGAGGATGTCGACGATCTGTCGGATCTCCCCGTCGCGCGCATAGATCGGGTCGATGTCTCCGCCGCGGGCCTGTTGGGTCAGGTTGTAGGTGTACTGGCCGAGGGCGCTATCGTCGGCCGTCTCACCGTCCGACGCCGGGGCCGCCGACGTCATCGGCCGCGTCGTTCGCGAGACGCGGTCTTCATCAGACCCTGCGGTGATGTCCCGAAACTGCTCCCGGAGTTCATCCGATCGGATGGGGGCGAGCGCCTCGGCGATTTCTCCGGTAAACAGCGTCGGATGCTCGCGAAGCGCTTCGAGGATGTAGCCAGACCGAATGGCCCGGGCGTCATGGTGAACGGTCGCGACGACCAGGGCATCCTCCAGGAGGTCCATCAACGGCGGGGAGAACGTTGGCCGCCCCGTGTTTCCGGCTTTCAGTTCGTCGATGTGGACCAGCAGCGCCTGCCAGAGCTCACCGTCGTCGACGCCGAAGTGGCTTAAGATCCGCGGAATGTCGCCGCCGCCGTCCTCCATCAGCTTCAGGAGGAGATGATGGAGGGTGACCTCGTAGTGCATGCGCGAGGTGCAGAACCCCGCGGCCGCTTCGAGGGCACGGGTCGAGTGGTCGTTCAGCTTCTGCAGCAGCTTTTTGACGTCTTTGGCAACCATGGCGAGACGGATCAGGTGAAATCGACAAAAGGCAGAACGGTAGCGATGAGTCCCACGCGAAGAAAGCCGAAACCTCGGCGCTCGTCGGACTACGGGGAGGCGGAGGTCGGGGGGCGGGTGTCGTACGCGACGACCTCGGAGACGAGCTGGTCGGGGGGGCGTCCGAGTCGGGCCGTCGAGCCCACCCGGGAGCGTTTGTCCCCGAGCGCAGCCGGTTGAAGTTCGCTCGGATCGAGGAGAAGCTCGACGTCGTAGTCGAGCGACCCGTTGAGATACAGACCCACCGCGGAGCGCAGGAGGTCGGCTTTTGCACCGCCGGGACGGAGGGCGCGATAGGCCGACAGGTCGAGGGGACCGACGGCGATCCGAAATTTCCCCGCCACGTCGTATAGGCGTCCGCCAACGACGCCGTCTCCACCCAGACCAACCGGCCGAGAGCTGCGGCGCCCGAGCGTCGGGCGCTGGCTGATAGCGGTCCAGCGTCCAATATTTTCTCGCACGCGAACGGGAACGTCGAGCACGTGGCTGAGGAGGGCTTCAAGCCCCTCCCGGTTGCGTACATGGCCCGACAGCCGACCGGCGAAGGCGGCCCAGTGAAGGCGAGAGGGATGCGCGCCCGGTGCAACGTTCGGCGGGTTCGCCGGAGAGGGATCCTCTCCGGCCTGCGCCGTGGACGCTGCATCGAGAGACGACCCGCCGGAGGAGCCTGAGATACGACGATGCCGGTCAGCGGGCGGCTGGTGGTGGACGCCGAGCCCAGCCAGGCTCCGAAACACGTGAGCGTGCGTTGAGGTCTGCCGATCCGGGCGGAGCTGCGTCAGGTCAAGAAGCGGCCGGTACTTTTTCCAGGAACGGAAAAAGAGGCTGTAAACCCGGTGGTTGAAAATGTCGAGGAACGCCTGGAGACTGCCTTCATCCGACCGGGCAACATGCTCGACAAAGTAGGACGGCAGCGGCGAATTGATGCCGTATAGCCCCATAAACGTGACCGTGACGTCGACAATCGGCGTCTCCGAACGGTCGGGATTGTCAATCGCCTCGATCCGCCGAACATCGGAGGCAGGAAAGACCGTCGACCCGTCCGCGGTAATCCGAAGGCGGGCGTCCGCGCGCCGTGGCGAGACCTCGAACATCTCATCGGGATGACGGCCCCCGAATCGCTGTTGCAGCAGCCACAGGGCCTGGAAAAACTCAAATCGGTAGGCCTGATTGAAGAGATCCTGCATGACGGTGCCCCTCACGGCCGCCTCCCCCCTGCCCGGTTTCGTCTCCGAAGCATGGGGGGAAGAGAGCCCACGCGGGGTCTCGCCATCCCGTTCGTCTGTGGCCACCGCATCTATAGAAGCGGCAGCGTCCCGTCCAGAGGATCCCACGTCAGGCGGCGGTTGGATGGATGAGTGAGAATCGTGAGGTGCACGAAGGTGTTGATCGTCGCGTATGTCGACAGAAACCGGCTGAGGACGTTGCCGAACAGGGCGAGGTCGCCCTCGTCGGCAAAATGCCCGTCCTCGACTTCGATCTCGACGTCGACGCCCCGGCGAATACTCCCGCGATCCAGGCGTTCGGACGGCTCCCAGTCCACCCGGCGAATGCCTTCGATCCGGCGCCGCGTGGCGGGGGTGTCCGCCCAGTCATACAGGGCGAGCGTGCGCTTGAGTGCCTCTACCGACAGGACGGAGGTTCGATTGTGGGCGAGATGCGAGATCAGCATCCAGTACAGCCGCGGATGCCGGTCGAGGGGAGGGAGGATTTCGCGAGACGGTTGCGTCAGGTTGCGGAAGGAGGCCACATTGACGTAGCCCGATCCAGGTTCGGTGATGTCTCCCTCGCGAAGCTCCTCGCGGGGCGTGTTGCCGTTCGTGCAGCGCACCTCGACGGTGAGTGTCTCCTCGGCAAGCTCTTCCACGGAGGCGCCGACGCCCCCGATGGACAGGAAAGTGTCGTACGACCCGGTCGGCCCGATGCGGGCGGTTTCTGAGTAGACGGGGTCGTCGCCCGTGTCGTGGCGCATCGACAGGAACGGCTGATACGACTTCCGCTGTCCAGTTGAGGACACCGTGCCGACGACATCCTGGATTGAGTACACGGACACGCTCTCGGGGCGGCGCATGTCCCCGCGCACCCGGTACTCCGACGCGCGGTGCGTGACGCGAACCGGCTCGGCGTCGGTCTCGAAGAGGTTCACGACCGGCGTGCAGTGCATCCGAAGATTCTCCTTTCCGAAGGCCCACTTTTCGGGATACGACCGGTCGAAGTGGACCTGGACGGAGAACGTAGACGTCTCCGGCATCGAAGCCAGGGCGTCGAGCCCGCAGATATCGATGAACCAGAATTTAGGACGGAAGCAAAAATACTCCTGGAGCAGCCGGTATCCGGTGAAGGACTGCTTCGAGTACGGCACCAGTCCTTCGTCGGACTGCAATCCGACCGGACGCACCCACTTTTGCCCGTGCCGATGAACGGTCTGGTCCCCCGCCTGAATCGTCAGGCCCGAGACGTGCCGGGTGAAATAAAGATACATCCGGCTCGCGTCCGACGGGTCGGCGTAGAAGTACAACCGAAGGCGATCGAGATCCAGATCAGCCAGCGTCGCGTTCCGATCGACGGAAAACGTGAGCGTCGCGGACGTGGACGACGGATCAGGCCATTCGAGGCCGACGTCGGTGAGTTCGATGGGCTGTAGGGTGACCGGGTACGTAGTGGTGAACCGACACGGCGTTGACTCGTCCCCGACGGCTCGTGACTGGACCTCGACGCCCGGTTCGAACACGGTCGTTTCCTGCAGCATGCTGGGCCGCGGTGTGAACTCCAGAATCGAGAACGAGGGCACCGGGCGGACGAGGTGCGGGTGCATCAACCGAAGCAACCCTTCGGAATACTGCGGAAGCTCGTCGTCGAGCCGCTCGCGAACACGTGCCGTCAGAAACGCCACGCCCTCAAAGAGGCGCTCCACGTGCGGGTCCCGATCGGTCAAGCTATCCACGTTCAGGTATCGCGCCTGATCGGGGTGGACCTCGGCAAACGCACGACCCGCCTCCTGCAGGTAGCGCATCTCATCCTCAAAGTAATCCTGGATCATAGCGCAGAAGCGTGGAACGGTGGACGGTGGTCGGCAAAATCCGGCGCGGCGCGGTCTCTACGTTCGGACGGCGCAATCTCTGAACGGGGCGATGTCATCGACAAACATGACGGCGAGGCCGATGAAGTCGACCATGAGACCCGTACGGATGCTGGTGAGGTCGATTAGCGATGTCGGTCTCGTGAAGCCGCCACGTTGACGAGTTCGTGGGAGGAGAAGACCGTCTGAAACTCAGCGCGCTGCCCGTTCTCAAGCTCCCCTGCAAGCAGAAACACGAGCCGCATGTTGAGACGGTCGGTTTCCTTGTAGGTGACGTGGACGCGTTTGAGGCGCGGCTCGAAGCGTTCGACGGTCGACTTGATCGATCGCTGGAGATCCACGACCGAGTCCGGCATGTCGCGATAAATCTCCGAGATGCTTGGCAGGCCGTAATCCGGCATGTGGCGGAGCGATCCACGCCGGGTGCTGAGCAGGTGATTCAGGTGGGTAACGACGCTCATCAGCGTGCGCTCATCCTGAGCCACGCTATCGATGCGGCGCCCGTCCGCGAAGCGCCCACTCAACACGTCGAAGAGTCCGGCATCCATAAGCAATTACGATCCATGAGGGACAACCCGTGGCTGCAACGCGCAGAGTGCGCCAGCAACCTGAAACGCGCTCGAGCGATGCGCTTTGCTTCGCCAGGACCGCGCGTGGCTTGTGCGCGACGGTCTGCAGCCCGAGAGCGGCACCGGGCAGAATCCTCCGGCGCCGCTCAGGGGAGCAGTCTTGCAGGGAAGACGGCCTACGCCATCTCGACGGCCCATCCGTCTTCGTACTCCATGCCCGCGGAAATGTGCTTCCAGAGAATCTTCTCGTACGAAAGATCCACGGCGGCCCGATGACCCGTTTCATCAAGCTCGGGGTTCTGGGTGTCCGGGAGCTGCATTTCGACCGCAGCAACCCGTACGTTCGTCATCATGTGGGAGAAATAGTGCTCCTGAAGCCCATCATCCGTGATGCGGTACCACATCAGTTCGAGCTCCTCGAGCACCTCCCCACGGCAGACCGCCTGATATAGCGATGGGATGGCGCGGTCGGCTTCCAGGATCAGGTTCATTTTTCCGTGCCGGCGCTCCCCCATCGGGATGCCGCGCTGCGAATCGGTGGGGATATCGACGCGGTGATTGACTTGCACGACCTGTGTGGTGCCCTCGCGACCCCCCTTCAGGTTGTCGCCTTCAATTCCGTTCGAGTACTTCAGGGCGCATTCAAGTGCCATAACTGGTATCCTCCCTCGTTGGGGTTTTCGTTCTTGGATTGGCGTGATTCGTTCGATGGTGCTTAGGTACTGCTTCGCGAGCGCCGGAAACGTCGGCGGCTCCGCAAACGCTACGGGTCGCACGGGAGACACGTGGAGGAAAACCACTCCGGCCTCCATGCGATACTGCTTGACTCATAAGATTTCTAAGATTCCGCGTACCCGTGGCCAACCTGCATCTGCCCGGGCTGCGGCATGTGCGTGGACCGTGGGGCGACACGGACGTTGCCGTCCTGCCACGTTGCCGTCTTGCCAAACGGTTATTCGGCCTTCGGCATTTTGCCGACGAGCGACAGGTTGATGTCCATGCCTTCGATCTGGAAGTGCGGCATAATCATCATCGAGACGCGGTAGAAGCCAGGGTTTGACTCGATATCCTCGACGGTCACCTTTCCATCGCGGAGCGGGTACTTGGCGATCAAGTCCTCCGTCGGGTTGGGCATGCGCGTGATCAGGTTGCGCATCCAGTTATTCAGCTCGTTCTGGATCACGCTTGCATCTTTCGTGGCGCCGATGTTCTCGCGCTGCAGCACCTTCAGATAATGCGCAATGCGGGATGCGAGCAGGACGTACGGTAGGCGCGCGTTGATGCGGCTATTCGCCGTCGCCTGCGGGTCGTCGTACTCCGTGGGCCGCTGCGCGGAGTTGGCGGAGAAGAAGCAGGCGTAGTCTCGACCCTCGTACACGCTCAAGGGAATAAAGCCGAGGTTGGCCGCTTCAAACTCGAGCGTCTCGCTGATCGGCACCTCGGTGGGGATCTTCATCTGCTTGCCACGACCGGCGTCGTACAGGTGCACGGGGAGGTCTTCGACCTTGCCGCCGGACTGCGGGCCGCGAATCTGGTTCGTCCACCCGTCATTGATAAACGCCCGCACCATGTTGGCTGCCATCGGGAAGACGGCGTTGCTCCACAGGTACTTCTCGTGATCCTCGCCGGTGACCCCTTCTTCGTATCCGAAGCCCTTCACCGGAACGGTATCGGGTCCGTAGGGAAGGCGAGACATGAACTTGGGAAACGTCAGCCCTACGTACCGAGCGTCTTCGGTGTCGCGGAAGGCATTCCACTTGGTGTATTCCACCGTGCTCAGGTGTGCCTCGAGATCCGGGATTTTCTTCCAGTCCTCCATCGACTCCTTCCCGAAAAACTTCGGCCCAACGGAGCCGAGGAAGGGACAGTGCGACGAGGCGGCGACCTTTGACACGTTTTGCAGCAGGGCGATGTCGGGCGCGGTGTTCTCGAACTCGTAGTTCGAGACGATGGCGCTGTACGGATCGGCTCCGGGCTGGTCGTAGGCGCCTAAGTACACCTGCTCGTAGAGCGGCGACTGGATGAGCTCGGGCACGTCCTCGAAGGAATACCGCAAATCGTCCTTCGACGCGTTCAGCATCTCGATCTGCACGTTCTCGCGGAAGTCCGTCCGGTCGACGACGAACTTGAGCCCGCGCCAGGCCGACTCCAGCTCCTGGAACGCATCGTGATGGAGGATTTCGTCGAGCTGCTCGCTGATCTTCTCGTCGATCTGGGCGACGAGGTCGTCGAGCAGGTATTTATCGATCTTCTCGACCTTGTCTTCGCGCTGAGCAACGGCATCGAGAAACACGCGGAGGGCAGCGGCGACGAGTGCTCCCTTTTCTTTTTCCGCATTGGCCTCGTTGTCGTCGAACTCGTCGATGTCTACTTGCTTCGACGGCGCGTGGACGTCGACCTGCGCGAAGATGTTGTCGAGGAGACTGGCTTTTTCTTCCGTCTGAACGGTTTCGGCCGCATCGGGCGTCTGTGCGGATTTTGCGTCAGCCATGGTGTGTCGTGTCGGGTTGAAGTGGGACTCGAACCGAAAGGAAACAGTCGACGGCTATTCTACGTCGTCGGGCGCCGCTCCGTCCGTGGCTTTGGCACCCGCGGGCGGGACGAACTGGTCGAGCTCCTCGGCGAGGGCCTGCAGCGCGTCGTCGTCACTTACGATCTCTTCGAGCTTTTTGCGGAACTCCCGAGTGCTCACCACGCGGTTGCGCAGATCCTGCAACAGGTTCCGCATCGCAAGAAGCCGCGTGAGCTGGGGCACCTGTCGCGCGACGCTCTCCGGCTTGAAGTCCTTCATATTCTGGATGTCGATCTCGACGGCAATCTCGCCGTCGTCTTCGCTCAGACGGTCGGGCACGGTGTAGTCGAGCCCCAAATCCATCGACTCCATCACGGCGTCGAAGTTATCGCTCGTGATGTTGATCGATTCCCGGTCGGCAAGCGGCGTGTCGTCCTCTCGACCAAGGTAGTCGCCCATCATCAACAGGCGAAGGGGAAGCTCGACTTTTTCCTCGGCATCGCCCTTCTGCAACTCCAGAAAGAGGTTGATGCGCGAAGGGGGTTTTTCTTTTTGAAACGACATAACGGGTCGATGGAAGCTGGTGAAAGGCGGAGGTTCACACGTCGGGAGTACAGTCAGGAGTTAAAACACAGGTAGCAACTCAAGGGGCCGCATCGAGAGCAGAACGGGCACAGTGTCCCGCAGGGAGCGACTGAACCTTCCGGGTTCCGGAACAGGATCATGCAATTTACACCATGTTCACCACTGGCCTCTCGCTCCAACTCTCAAAGGGGAAGGGGAGAAATGGATGGTCTTCCGGTCCAATCATTCTCCAATAATCGAGAATGACGGGAGCTTTGGATGAATCCAGTCCCATACCGAAGGGCTTTCGCGTCGTCATCCAGGCCCTGTCGACTCTTGCAGTTCGCACGCTCTCCCTGGGTCACACGGATCTCAGGTGCGGAGGGCACCGCCAACCCGCAAGGTCCCGTTGGTGGGGCACGACAATTCGTTTTGTCGCGCCCGGTGGCGATGCATTGCGCGATACATGGATGGATACATTGAGTCATCCCCCCTCGGTTGACCACGGATCGTTTTGACCAGCTTCGCGATGTGCAAAGGGTCGTACGGCCACGAATCCGGGAAATCGCTTCCCGCTTCACTCTTCTATGCGTGAAATCCGCCGAAAAGCGGTCACGCCGTTTTCATATTGTTGACACTGTGCCCCCGAGCGAGCATGCAACGCCGATATGAAGGAGCGACGTATACTCTCCGATGTGCAGGGTACCCATCATGCGCCGGGGTTCTGGCGACGCGACCGAGATCTACTTTGCCCCGAACTGGACGACCGCGCGGTGCGACATGAGCGCTGTGATCAAATAACCGATTGCACTTGGGCGCGCGACCGGCCTCTGGTACGGCGTAGATGCACAGGCGGATAAGATCGTCGCCGCTAGCCTTGATTGTCGTTGGCCTGAATAGCCGCTGGCCTCAACCGGATAGGCTGCCAGGATCCCCGTCACGGTTCGTAGACCCCATTGATCGTAGATCCTATCGAGCGATCCAGGCAGGCGTGGGCACACGTATGAGCGGGCGGGGCGTGAAATGAGTCGAGGGCTCGCGTCTACTGGTTTCACCGTGGACACGACGTCGGCAACATGCAATTCCTTACTCCACAGCACGTCGAAACGGAGAACCGGTAGCCGAACGTGTCTGCTACTCATCAAGCACATGCTTCAGAAGGTGGGCACGGGGTCATGTGCGATCGGCTTGCCATGAACCCGATTACGAAAGAGTCGGTCGCTGCAAAAGCAGGCGCATAACGGTCTTTAGGAGGTGTCAAAAAGGGGGCATCTGAACGAACCCTTCTGAGCTCGCGGAGACCGGGATTCCCAGAGGGGTCAGAAACCGTTCGTTTATTGACACCCCTCTGTGGAGGCCGTAATACGAAGCCTTGTGCATAGGTTTTTTAGTTTGTGACCTATGATACAGACAGCCCTCTGACGGGGCTTCCCTCCCATGCGCATCGGATATGCCCGTGTATCGACCGGCGAACAGAAACTCAACCTTCAACTGGACGCCTTAGAAGCGGCAGATTGCAAGAAGACGTACACCGATACGATCTCGGGCGCGACATCGAGCCGCCCAGAGCTCGATAAATGCCTGGAGCACCTCAGAGAAGGCGATACCCTGGTGGTTTGGCGCCTCGATCGATTCGGCCGGTCGCTGAAAGACCTCGTCACCAAGATCGAAGCCCTGGACGAACGGGGCGTTGAGTTTGTCAGTCTCACCGAAGGGATCGACACGACCACCGCGCAGGGCCGATTGGCGTTTCACCTCTTCGGCGCTTTGGCTGAGTTTGAGCGGGAAATCGCCCGGGAGCGGACGGTGGCCGGGCTGCGGGCGGCAAGAGAACGCGGACGGGTGGGTGGACGGCCCAGGGCGCTCTCGGAGGAGGACCTGCCGCAGGTCCAGGCACTCATGAAGGACCCGTACGTCTCGACCGCGCAAATCTGCGAGCGGTTCGATCTGTCAAAGGCGACGCTGTATCGATCCGTCGGACCCGATGGCAAACGCCGACGCTAATACGTGAAACTAAATTTCTTGCGGTCATTGCCGGGTTTCTGTGTCCATTTTCCACGTTCAGGTTTGGTTTCTCAATACCCGCACCGCAATTAAACAGGGGGTTACAACTCCTTCAGTCTCTCTTTTAGCTCATCTCACATGGAGGAAGTCCTTCCATGGATCAAGGAAAATCCGGTTGTCTCTAGCGTGCTCGCAACAGTTGGTACTTCTTTTTTAGTCATGCTTACAATAGGAGCCGTCTCAAAAACCAGAAGCTGGATACAGAATAGCGAGGACGACGGAACTGGCACTCCAAGCTCCAACCTCAAAGTCGAGTTCGCGAAACAAGGGCGAGGCAAAATCGGTGGAGGAGGACTTTTCACGGTTACACTCCGAACGATGACGAAGCGAGAGAGAAAGCTTGGGACATTGAGCTTTGGATCTACGAGATGCCGATTTCTGAGCATAACCGGTTTGATCTCAGAGAGAAACTACCCGTTGACCTCGTTCTTCGACCTGCTGGACGGTTCACGTTCCTCGTTGAATATTGGCCTACGGAGCCGTAGAAGGTTGACCCTGTCGTTGCGTTTGTCCGGTGGAGCGACTCCGACGGACGGCACAAGAGCCGCCGAAAAGCTTTCCCATCGGAGCTCTGACATACAGCAAGACTCCATTCCCGGAAGCCAGAACATGTGATTTGTAACGTCTGCCAGAGTTTTAGGAACGTCTCCAGACTAACGCCATAGACGTTATGCAGATTTGCATTACGTCAGTAGATAGTCCTGTCAATGCCTGAGAGCCATCGTCAAAAGCTATATTTTCACCCAGCTGCTAAGAAGGACTATCAGAATCTCCCAGCCCCCATACAGGATGATGCTGGTCATAACTTGGACCGGGTGCAACAAGGGCTTCAGCCCGAATGCAAATTCGGCTACCTTAGTGGCATTGGCTCAGGCGTCCAAGAGCTGAAAATCCCTTACGACACCAATACCTACCGCATTGTCTACGTCGTCAAACTGAGTGCTGGCATTTTTGTGTTGGACGCCTTCAACAAGAAGTCCCCAACAGGAAACAAGCTATCTAAAAATATTCAGGAGCGAATCTCGAGTAGATACGAGGACGCGAAAGAATATAGCCGGCAGCTATCCCAGTCGTAGCAACAACCCTCCTGGACCCATGAAACCCACCGAAACGACCTTCGACGGCCCATACGATAGCGCATTCGACGTCATTAAAGACAAAGAACGCGCTGCAAGTATGAAGATCCGTTCCAAACTCGCCGTTCGCCTCACCGCACACATTAAAGAAGAGGGTTATACCCAATCTGTAGCCGCAGAGGAGCTAAAGGTTGACCAGTCTCGCATCAGTCGTCTTCTCAACGGCCGCATCAGCGGCTTCACGATCGACGCACTAATTGACATGTGTCACCACGCCGGCATCAACGTCGACGTGATCTTCGACGAAGAAGATGGCCTACA
>NZ_DAXETW010000073.1:0-36880 GCF_051155795.1 Longibacter sp. | reverse complement strand
GCCGATCGAATAGGTCCGAACCCATCCCGACAGCCTGAGAACCCTGTCCGGGGAAAAGAAACGCTGTGGCCATGATGTCTGTGCGGTATGCGTTTGTGCGGTGAGACGTACGTACGTTGATGCGTTTATGCGTTGGGGCGTTGAGAGGTTGAAAGTCGAACCCTGAACCTACTCCCCATACGCCCACGTCAGGTACGACGCGCCCCAGGTGAAGCCGCCGCCGAAGGCCGTGAGGACGACGTTATCGCCTTCCGACAACTCGTCCTCCCAGTCGTACAGGCAGAGCGGGATGGTGGCGGCGGTGGTGTTGCCGTAGCGGTCGATGTTGATCATCACCTTCTCGGAGGTCAGCCCCATCCGCTTGGCGGTCGCGTCGATGATTCGCAGGTTTGCCTGGTGCGGCACGAGGTAGTCGACATCGTCGCCCGTCAAGTTGTTGCGCTCCATTACTTCCTCGCAGACATCGGCCATCGCCGTCACCGCGTGCCGGAAGACCGGTCGCCCGTCCTGATAGATGTAGTGCATCTTGGCGTCCACCGTTGCGTGGGTGGGTGGGTTGAGGCTACCCCCGCCCTTCATGCAGAGCAGGTCGCCGTGCCCGCCATCTACATGCTGTACGGCATCGATGAGCCCGTACTCGTCATGCGGCTCCAGCAGGACACCCGCGGCGGCGTCCCCGAACAGGATGCAGGTTGTTCGATCCGTGTAGTCCACGATCGAACTCATCTTGTCAGCCCCGATCACGAGGACTTTTTCGTAGCGGCCGCTTTCGATCAACTGCGACCCGGTCGTCAGGGCAAAGAGAAAGCCGCTGCAGGCGGCGGACAGGTCGAAGCCCCATGCGTTGGAAGCGCCGATCTTGTCCTGCACGAGGCAAGCCGTCGCCGGAAACAGCATGTCCGGCGTCACCGTCGCGACGATGATGGCGTCGAGGTCGTCGGCGTCGATGCCGCGCTTTTCGAGCACCTCCTGCGCCGCTCCGGCGGCCATGTCCGACGTTGCCTTGGTTTCGTCCCGGAGAATTCGGCGCTCGGTGATCCCGGTCCGCGTCCGGATCCACTCGTCGCTCGTGTCGACCATCTTCTCGAGGTCGGCATTCGTCAGCCGCTCTTCCGGAAGGAAGTGACCGACGGTGGTGATGGCGGCGCGTGGGCCGGACGACGACGGGCGACCGACAGGCGGGGACGGGGCGGACATAGAATTGAAGGATAGAGCGCGCAGAGAGGAGTAACGAACGGACGCAATCCGGGCACAGGGAATACGGCGACCGGGATCGGGGCGACACGAACAGACGGCGATGCCGTTCGCGAACGCTCGGTCGGACCAAACGTGAACCCCAAGAAAGGCGAAGAGGGACCGCAGATCAAGCCCCATCGACCGAGAATCAACGAATCACGTCTGCACTGAAGACGGCCTGCTGGCGAAAGAGTGGCCAGACTCGCATTCGGCCCCCGGCAGACGGGCCGGTTTAGCCATCGAATGCCTTCTTTAGCTCACCGACCACGTCGGAGCGGACGAGATCTGCGGTGGCGTGAATCATCTGCTCCACCGCATCGGCATTGGAGCGGCCGTGCCCGATCATCACATTCCCGTCGACGCCCAGAAGTGGGGCGCCGCCCCGGTGATCCGCGTCGAAGCCTTTGCTTACCTCCCCGAGAACCTGCGCCACAATCTGCTGCTCACCGGCCGGCAGCTCCTGCCGCTGCATCTCCTGAGCGGTCATCTTCTTCAGCACGGTGGTCATGCTTTCCCCAAACTTCAGGAGGATGTTGCCCACGAAGCCGTCGCAGACGATGATATCGGCTGCGTAATCCAGGAGGTCGCCGCCCTCAACGTTGCCTTTGAAATTGATGCCATTGGCTTCGGTCAGCAGGTCGAAGGCCTCCTTGACCTGCTCATTCCCTTTCCCCGGCTCTTCGCCGATGTTCAGGAGGCCAACGGAGGGGGTGTCGATCTGGAGAACGTGGCGCGTGTAGACTGTGGCCATCCGCGCGAACTGTAGAAGGTGCTCGGGGCGGCAATCTACATTCGTCCCAATGTCGACGACGATGGAGAAACCGCGGAGGGTCGGAAAGTACCCGGCGATGGACGGCCGTTCCACACCGGAGATGCGTCCGAGGGTAAACATGGATGTGGCCATCACCGCGCCCGTATTCCCTGCGCTGATGAAGGCGTCCGCCTCTCCCTTCTTCTGTGCGCCGAGCCCGAGGTGGATGGACGACTGCCGCTTCTTCTTGACGGCGGACGCCGGGGCGTCGGTCATTTCGATCACATCCGGCGCATCCACCAGTGTCAGCGGTATGTCGGCGGAGGCGCCGGCCTCGTCCAGCAGGGGCTGTATGCGGTCCGCGGGCCCGAAGAGCAGGATCTGGAGCGGTTCTTCCATCGACTCCAGGGCGGAAAGAACCCCCTGGATGACGGCGTCCGGGGCGCTGTCGCCCCCCATCGCGTCCACTGCAATACGCAAAGCCATACGGGCCGTTGTGAGATCAGTACCGGGAATGTACGAGGAGGAAAAGGTGCTATCGCCGGCCGGGACGGACGACGGTCCGAGCCGACCGCTGAACGAGGACGCAGCGTCGCCTCTGCGCCCAGCACATCAGCGTCAACATAGCACGGACACGCCTTGAGTGCAATGCACCGTCCCTTCACCTGTCAGCAATCCGGGACACGCGACCCTGTGCGTCATCGAGTCGCGTTCACCGAGTCGCGTTGACATACTGCGAGCGACGCGTAGGCCTAAAAGACTATGCCCCAAAAGAAACGCACGCTCTGCTCACCGGACCTCCGCTTGACGGAGCCTGGGTGCAGGGCGTGCTGGTTTCCTTGACCGCTCAGGGTGCTGTCAACGCGTCAACTCGCTGCCCGAAACGGCCGGATGAAGCCGTCGGGAGCAGGAGCGTCAGCGCGCCGCCGGTCGATGCAGGTTGCAGGAAGCGCATCGCGTTCGGGTTACCGACGGGGCCGAGGAAGGCGTTGGCCTCTCTACAGCTGGTATTCTGCCGACGGCTCAATGACCTGACGGCCGCGGTAGTGCCCGCAGTGATTGCACACGCGGTGCATCACCTTCGGATTGCCGCAATTGCTGCAATCCATCAGCTGCGGCGCCTTCAGCTCATTGTAATACGTGCTACGACGCTTGCGAGTGCGCGACTTGGAATGTTTTCTCTTCGGAACGGCCATGGCTAAGCGGAAAAATCGGTGCGTTGAATCGGTATCGGCGAGCCGTGCTCACCACAGGCCGGAGTCCGGCCGAATATTTGGGCATCTCATCTCGAAATGCATCGCAGGTAAAAGGTCGACGAACCGGTCGGTTCGCCTCGAGAGATGCATTTCTCCCACTTTTTAAAATCGGAGAAACCGTCTGCAGGGCCGTAAAAGCCGGAGGACGGCGTCTATTCGTCGTCGGATTTCAGCTTCTGGAGCTCGCTCCATCGCGGATCGACCGGCTCCTCCACGTCGTCCGGGTCGTCGGGTTCGCCGAACGCAGTGGTAATATCACGGTCCTCCGCGCCGGGGGCAACCTTTCGCTGTGGAATAGAGATCATGATCGTGTCTCTCACCACGTCGGTGATGTCAATCTCTCGATCTCCGCGCTGTAGCGGTCGGACTTCGTCGTAGTCATCGGTTTCGGTTCCGACGAGTTGCTCCGGACCGTAGAGCACGCTGTACTGCCCGTGGACCGTTTCTGTAAAGCGCTCGAGGGTACGATCACACGTCAGGTCGGCGTCCGCTTCGATGCTCAAATGCAGAAGAAGCCGATCACGGTGCGCCTGAATAGTAATGTCGACCGCCACATCCGAGATGTCGTGGATGTCGTCGAACGGCTCCAGATCAAACTCAAGTTCGCTCGCGTCTGGCGCGAGCTCTACCTGATGTACGCCCGACTTGAACGGCGTAATGTCGAGATGCAGCATAGCGGGCTGACAAATAGTGTCACAGAGCAGAACGAGCCGCGACTGCCATGAGATGCGCACGGCCAAAAAAGGAACGTTGAAATGAAACGGGGCTTGCCTGGTTCCGCCGGGGGAGCCGGTCGAGAAGCCCCGACCCGAAATGTCAGACCGGAATATCAGGCATCCGGCGGACCATGAAATCAGGCCTTATTCCTTGACGTTGCCGGGACCGATGATTATCGTTGATGTCCCGCTCACGGAAGGCGACACAGCCTATCGCCGGAGGCGTCGGAGCACGGTCTCTATCGTGGCTTCTGCGGCCCTTTAGGGTCAGCCCCGGTGCGCCTGATCGACCGTTCCGAACCCGAACGAGTGGACGCGCGGGGCGCATGCTGATCGCGGCGCGTCACGGGGCCCAAGCTCACAGCGCTCGCTTCTGCTATCGACGTCGCCGCATTGCGCCGGACGATCAATCCGATGACCGCCTCAACGTTTGCGTTGCTCACGCGGGCTTGCGCCGACACACGACCGGGTCGTGGAGGCACCGACGGACTGTCCCGGTTGCCGCCAACGGCGCAGATCCGACGTTCACCGGGCGTGCGCTTCTGCTCCGCTGTACGCGACTTCCTGCCGTTCGCGTAATTTCTGTGAGCAAGATGTGGATAACCCGTTTATATCGTCCGCTTGACGGTGTACTTTTCCACAAATATGAGCTCCACACGGAAAACCCGACCCAACGAAACGTTCACATAATGGTGTAAACACACGGGAAACAGTGATTTAGCTACTGTTGAAAAAGTGTGGATAACATGTGGATACAGAGGTGGGTGTGAGGGTGTACCGGCCGGGAGCGGTGCGTACGGCCCGGTTACGTTGTGGATAAAGTGCGCCGCAACGTATCATTTTCTGTATGTGAACGGGTACTGGACGGGGGGGAGCACGCGGAAAGGAGGTGTCGACACGTCCGTAGACGGTTTCGTCGAAATCGATGGAGCCTCAGGCGTGAGTTTCCGTTAGGAAGATATGCTTCCCGACGCGTATCCGTCCCGACCCGTTGCAACGGCAACGTCGGGCTTGCACGGCTCCGCATGATCGCGCGACATTCCGTCTCGACTTCCTGGCGCGGTGCTGCCATGTGCGCCCCGGCCGGCTCGCGTTGCTTTCCATCACTTGTATTGTTCTTTCCTGACCGCGGAGACTTCCTCTCGCGGCAGACGGCTCCCACACGCTATGGATCAGTCCGCCGAAACCGCCTGGGCGCAGTGCCGCGAAATCATCCAGGAGAACATCAACCGGCAGAGCTTCAATACGTGGTTCGAGCCGCTGAAAGCACAGTCGCTCACAGAGGAAGATGGATTACGCAAGCTGACCATCCAGCTGCCGAGCCGCTTTTACTACGAATGGCTTGAGGAGCACTACTTCTCGCTCCTCCGCAAAACGATCACCAAGGTCCTCGGCCCGAACGGCCGCCTCTTCTACGACGTGGTGATCGAACAGGAAAACCCGGACGAGCCCGACCACGGTGCGTCCATGCAGCTCCCCGCCCGGCGGGGCGATGACGTGTCGCCGGACGCCTCCCCGCCTCCGCCGGATCCGGCCGAGGCGGAGCCCGGACAGACGCGGCAGACCTCCGGATCCAACGGCTCCTCCCCGCCCTCGTCGCCCCCGGAGCGCCGATCCGCCCCCGAACGCGACGGCAACGCCAGTGCCGGCCCCCCGGGCTCCCAGCAGCCGCCCGTAAGCAACCCGTTTGCGATCCCGGGTATCCAGAAGGCGGAAATCGACAGCCAGCTCAACAGCAGCTACACGTTCGAGCGCTTTATCGAAGGCGATTGCAACCGCCTCGCCCGGAGCGCCGCCTGGGCCATCGCCCAGGAACCCGGCGCCACCAGCTTCAACCCGTTCCTGATCTACGGCGGCGTCGGCCTCGGAAAGACGCACCTGATCCAGGCCATCGGCAACTACGTCCAGGCCAAGGACAGCGTCGACACCTGCCTGTACGTCTCCAGCGAGCGCTTCACCACGGAGTTCGTGCAGTCGATCCAGCGCAACCGGATCAGCGAGTTCTCGATGTTCTACCGGCAGATCGACCTGCTGATCGTGGACGACGTGCAGTTCTTCAGCGGCAAGGAGAAGACGCAGGAAGAGTTCTTCCATATCTTCAACGCCCTGCACCAGTCCGGCCGGCAAATCATCTTGTCCGCCGACCGGCCGCCGCGCGACATTGAAGGCATCGAGGAACGGCTGCTGTCTCGCTTCCAGTGGGGCCTTTCCGCCGACGTGCAGTCGCCCGGCCTGGAGACGCGCATTGCCATTCTCCAGCGCAAGGCGGAAGACGATGGAATCGACCTCGACCAGGAAGTGATCGAGTTCATCGCGCACAATATTAAAAGCAACATCCGCGAACTGGAAGGCGCCCTCATCCGCCTTCTCGCCCACGCCACGCTCCACCAGCGAGACCTGGACCTGGCCCTCGCCAAGGAGGTGCTGCGCGACCTGATGCAGGACATGCAGGTCAACCTGACGATCGAGGAAATTCAGCAGATCGTGTGCGACTACCTCGACATCCCGGAAGACCTGGTCCGCGCGAAGACGCGAAAGCGGGAGGTCGTCCGCGCCCGGCAGATTGCCATGTACTTCTCGAAGAAGCTGACCCAGCACTCACTGAAGACGATCGGCCTTCACTTCGGGGGGCGAGACCATTCGACGGTCATCCACGCAAACAACACCGTCGAAGATCAGATCGAGACGGACGATCAGTTTGCAAGCATGGTCGAGGAAATCGGCCGAAAGATCGAACTCCGATCGCGGTAGCACCGTGCTGAGGCATTGAGGTGCTTAGGTGTTCACGCGTTGAGGTAGTCGATGCCGTGCGCTGCGTTTCAACATCGACCCAGCGACGCGTCCACCGCCGGATTCTCCGTACTCAAGCACGAACGTTACGACGCTCCAACGCAACAACGCGCAACGTCCTACCCCCACAACCGGCAACGCTCCAGACGTAAACTTCCAACGAAAGCGGTAAAAACACGGCGTCTGCCCCGTCGCACATGGGTTAGACACTACGCGGATCCGCTCTCGCTTTCGTATCGTACGAAGCGGTCCCGACGACTTGATTTCCACGATCCTTTTCCGCTCCAGCATCTCGTCCCGTCATGAAATTTACGACCAAGTGCGGTGATCTGCTCGAGGCGCTCAATACCGTGAAGGGTGCCGTTCCGTCGAAGAGCACGCTCCCGATCCTGGAGTGCATTCTCTTCGAACAGGAGGACGACGCGCTCCGGCTCAGCGCGACCGACCTCGAGATTTCCATCGTCCGCAAGCTGCCCGTTCAGTTCGAAACCAACGGCACGGCCGAGGGGACGGCGATCGCGGTACCAGCGAAGCGGCTGACGGACACGCTCCGCGCGCTGCCGGACGAAATGCCGATCGAGTTTGCCGCAGACGGCGACTTCGAGATCCGAATGGACACGGATCAGGGCCACTACAAGATGGTCGGCCACGACGGGGAAGACTATCCGGAGCTTCCAGACATCGACGGCAAACACGAAATCACGACGGAGGGCAACCTGCTGCGTCGCGCAATTGACAAGACGAGCTTCGCCGTGAGCAAAGACGCGCTTCGTCCGGCCATGATGGGCGTCTACTTTCAGGTCGGCACGGACGAAACCCGGGCCGTGGCCACGGACGGGCACCGACTCGTGAAACTAGTTCTCCCGACGCTCACCGCCAAGGAGGAGATCAGCTTCATCGTTCCGGAGAAGGCAACCAAGCTGGCAGGACGCGTCGTGGAGGACGACGAGATCTGCACGATGGCTGTCGATGAAGGCCATGTGTCGTTCGAGTTCGGCAACTCACGCGTCCTCGCCCGCCTGATCGACGAGACCTACCCGAACTACCAGGCGGTGATTCCGCAGGAAAACGAGAAACGCCTGACGATCAACCGCGAGGACATGCTGAACGCGGTGAAACGCGTCGGCCTCTACTCCTCGAGCATGACGAATCAGATCCGTCTGCAGATCTCGAGCGACAGCGTCAAGATCTCCGCGGAAGACGTGGAACGCTCCAGCGAAGCCGAGGAAGTGGTGAAGTGCGACTACGACGCGGACGACATGGAGATCGGCTTCAACTCGGAGTACCTCACCGAAGTCCTCAGCAATGTCCGGTCGGAGGAGGTCGTCTTCCAGCTTAGCTCGCCGAACCGGGCGGGCATCGTGGTCCCGATCGACCAGGAAGATGACGAGGAGATCCTGATGCTGATCATGCCGGTCATGCTGAAGTCCTACGCCTGATGGTTCGCGGCCCGAGCGGCCGACAACCGTCAACGTGATCGTTTCGGGGAGCGAGGCTGACCGCCTGGCTCCCCGTTCGTTTGTGCCCTCGTGCGTGCCCCCTCAGTCGTACGGGCTCGCCGGTGCATCGGGCTCCGCCACCGGAGCGACGGCCTGAAGGTCCTGGAGCAGACGAACCGCTTCGGCAGCGCGGCGGTTGTCGCGCCGGGCGAGAATCTGAAGGTGTCGTCGTGCGGCCTCCGGGTCGCGCTGCGCCAGGTGCGCCTTGGCAAGGAAGAACCGGGCCTCCAGGCCGAGGAAGGAGCCCGTCGCTTCCCGATCGACGACGTCGCGCAGGAGCGACATCGACGCATGGAGCGGCCGGTCGGCATACCGGGGGAAAAGACCGAGAGTCGTCGTGCGCGCCTCCCGAAGACGACCGAGGGCGTGCAGGAAGAGGCGGTCAGCCGACAGGGAATCTCCCTCCGCAGCAACCGAGTCGGGAACGTTGACGCGGTAGCCCTCGATACGGGTTTCGGACATGTCCAGGGCAGCGAGCCGGTCGAGGGGCGACCGCGTCGTGCGATCGATGCCCCACGCAGCTCCGTACAGCAACGCTCCGATCAGGAAGAGCGCGAATCCCCACTGGACCGCGTCGGGCCAGCGTGCCACCCACGACAGCACACGCCCTCGATCGGGGGGCGGGGCGTTGTCGGACGTCGCATCCTCGGGCGCAGAAGGGGATGGAGAAGAGGTCATAGACGTAGCGGTCAGCGATTCGAACTGTTCGACGGGATCGACGCTCGCCTCGGCCTCCTCAATGCGCCGCTGGAACGCACGGGCTCGATCCGCCAGCTCCGGGTCCAGGTCGAGTCGATCCTCGAGTCGGCGAAACGCGCGTCGGAGCTCGCGCGACCAGGTGCCGGCAGGCTCGATGTGCGTGGCGGTCAGGTAGTACGCGAGCAAGGCATCTTCCGGAGCCGCCGCGGTCTCGGCGGAGAACGGCATCGCCGACGTCAAATGCTTGACATCGTGCAGCAGCGGATACCATTCGGGGTTCGCATTCACGTACACCTGCACCTCGTTCCGCTCCGCAGCCGAGAGGGAGGCATACAACAGAATGCGATCCTCGATGGGGCTCATGGGAGCACGGGTGGAAGGCACGCGGGCATGGGGCGTCCGGGAACGTCGTCCATTCTACGCCAATGCCTTCGGTACGTTTTGCGAAGAGCCGTCGAGGGGCGGACCCGAGACTGAGCGCCGATATTCACCGTCCTCTACTGCTCATCAGGACACGAGAGCAAAGCTCTCTGAGGTGCGCCGGAGGACGGGATCGTCCCGGAGAAGATCCAGCGCCCGAAACTTGTACGTTCGCACGGTCGGAACCGGTTTACCGATGGAGGCGGAGATCATCTCGAAGGTGCAGCCGTCGACAAAGAAGAGGCGCGCCGTATCCTGCAGGTAGGACGGCAGGCGGTCGATCGCCGAGAGGAGGGCCCGGCGCACCCGCGGGGCGTCGTCGTAGGCCGGCGGGGGTTCGCTGATGAGGTCCCCGCCCATGTCGTCGATGGATTGGACGACGCGGGCCCGGCGGACGTAGTTGATGAACGTGTTGCGGCAGACGACGCTCACCCAGCTCGCGTACCGGACGATGGTCGTGGCATCGCGCCGGGATCGGCACGTCCGGCGGAAGGCACGGGCCACCAAAGCATCCATATCCGACGGACGACGCAGGCCGTCGCGCGCCGCTTTCGAGAGAAAGTATCGCCAGATGAAACAGTAGGTCCACAGGTCGATCACGTCACGGTCGGTCGCGCGCCCGGAGCACGTCCACCGCGCGTACACGGCGTTGAGCCGGTCGGTGTCGTCTAAGGCGAAGGGGAGGCGCGCCAGCAAGGGTTCAAGACGGGAGGAGCTGCGCATGATGGGAAAGGGCGAACGGCAGGAGAGGCATCTCGCCCGGCTGATGAATAAGAATCCTCAGAACGGCAGATATTCATATAGATACAATATAATAAACATAAATTATATGCAAGTATGGGTGGCTATAATATAGATGCCCGGTTCACCTGGCTGCCGGATAGCGTTCGTGCTTCTTCTATGGGTGCGTCAAAATTGCAGGAAGACGCCTGCGCTGCGCAACCTCGAATCCGTGCACACGTGCTAGTCAGCCTGATGTGTTGCGCGGAGGGCTCTACGCGACCGGAACGATGACCCGGCGCGGTGAGTTGAGCCTGTTTGCCGTTCGCGCCGGTCCCGGCCCATCCAGACGGGTCCGGTTGCGTTCTGAATATGTTGCTGCACGGGAGATCGGAGGCTGCGCGGTTTTATCATGACGCGCACGCACGATCGCCCTGTGCGGTGCACCGAGCCTGCATCCTCGGACCCCGAGTGTATAATGACGAGACCCACCGATGGACAGCCAAAGTTTTAAAACGTTTAGCGCGAAGCCGTCCGACGTCGACCAGAAATGGTACGTCGTCGATGCGACCAATGAGGTCGTCGGCCGCCTCGCAAGCCGGATCGCCCACGTTCTTCGTGGCAAGCACAAGCCGACCTACACCCCGCATGTCGACACCGGCGATTTCGTCGTGGTCGTCAACGCGGACAAGGTTCGCTTCACCGGCCGCAAAGAGACGGACAAGACGTACCGGACCTACAGCGGGTACCCGGGCGGCGAGCGCGAAGTTACGCCGGAAGAAGTGCGCAAGAAGCATCCGGAGCGCCTCATTTCGAAGGCCGTCAAAGGCATGATGCCGAAGGGCTCACTTGGACGCCAGATGTTCAAGAAGCTCAAGGTGTATGGCGATGGCGAGCACCCGCATGAGGCCCAGCAGCCGGAGCCGCTCGACAACGTCGCGTAGTTCCATTTGGCGCACCTTCCCCGTGACGTGCGAGACGGGCCGCACCGCTCGCATTCACCGCTCTTCTTTTCTGCAAACCCTTCCTCTTCCCATGGCAACAATCACCCAGTTTCAGGCCGTTGGTCGTCGTAAGACCTCGACGGCACGCGTGTACCTGCGTCCCGGCGACGGCACCTCGTTCGAGGTCAACGGCCGCGATGCCTCCGAATACTTTCCGGTCGCCTGGCGCCGCCGCTCGCTCGACCAGCCGTTCACGGTTACCGACATGATCGGCAATTTCGACGTCAAGGTCACTGCATCCGGCGGCGGCCTCACCGGGCAGGCGGAAGCGATTCGCCTCGGCATTGCCCGCGCGCTCGTCAAGTATGACGAAGAGCTCCGCGGCCCGCTCCGCGAAGCCGGCTTCCTGACCCGCGACGACCGCATGGTCGAGCGCAAAAAGTACGGTCAGCCGAAAGCTCGCAAGAAGAGCCAGTACAGCAAGCGCTAAAGCGACATCGAAATGCGAAAGGCGAACTGCGACGTGGTTATCATTTCGCACTTCGAATTTCCCATTTCGCACTCCAAATCAACCATACGGCCCGATGCGACGGTGGGTTGACGGGGACGACGCGTGCCTTATGCCGCTCGTCCCGGTTTCGCCGCGCACGCGACGGTCGTAGTAGCCGAAACCCAACTTCTCCTTCCCCAGATACAGCACATGGCAGACGATAAAACGCAGAACCCCGACGCCGTTGACGAAACCGATCTCGACGAAGAGATCGAAGACGCGGACGTCGCCGACGAAGAAGACGTGGACGACGAAGACCTCGAGGAGGACTACGACGACGAAGAGGAAGAGGACGCCGTAGCCGACGACGAGGACGATGATGACGACGAGGAGGCCGAAGACGCCTCCGGCGACGGCGAGCCGTCGCACCGCGTGACCATCGAACAGCTGCTGAAGGCCGGAACGCACTTCGGCCACCTCACCAGCCGGTGGGACCCGCGCATGAAGAACTACATCTTCATGGATCGCAACAACATCCACATCATCGACCTGATGCAAACGCAGGTCCTGCTCGACAAAGCAGCGGATGCGGCCCGCCGCTTTGCCCGTCGCGGCAAGAAGATTCTGTTCGCCGGGACGAAGAAGCAGGCCCAGGAGATCGTCCGCGGGCATGCCGAAGAAGCGGGCATGCCGTTCATGGTGCAGCGCTGGATGGGCGGCACCATGACCAACTTCCAGACCATTCGCCGGTCGATTCGCCGGATGGAGGACATCGAGCGCATGGAGAAGGAAGGCACGCTCGACAAGCTGAAGAAGAAGGAGAAGCTAATGCGCCTCCGCGAGCATGAGAAGCTGGAGGCGACGCTCGGCGGGATTCGCAACATGGCGAACCTGCCCGGCGCCATCTTCATCGTAGACGTGAAGCGCGAGCACATCGCCGTCTCCGAGGCCCGCAAGCTCGGCATCCCGATCATCGCGATGGTCGACACCAACGGCGACCCGCGCGACATTGACTACCCGATCCCGGCCAACGACGACGCGCTGAGCTCCATCGAGCTTGTCACCTCCACCATCACGGAGGCGATCCAGGAAGGCCTGCAGGAGCGCAAGATGAAGAAGGAAGCGAAGCAGAAGCAGCAGCAGGGCTAACCCCGCCAGCGGCACCCGGGCCGGGCTCCTCGATGAGTCCGGCCTTTTTACCGCCAGATCGGCCCGGCAGCTGCATCCGCACAACGACATTCGAACGAGGAATTTTTACTGCCACCCATGAGCATTTCCGCTAAAGACGTCAAGGCCCTTCGCGACGCGACCGGCGTCGGTATGATGGACTGCAAGAAGGCCCTGCAAGAGACGGACGGTGACTTTGACGCCGCCGTCGAACTTCTCCGCAAGAAAGGTCAGAAGGTTGCCGCCAAACGCGCGGAGAAAGAGGCCGATGAAGGTCTCATTTCCATTTCGATCAGCGACGACGGCGCCGCCGGCGCGATTGTGGAAGTCAACTGCGAGACGGACTTCGTTGCGCGCAATGAAGACTTCGCCTCGTTCGTCGATCACATCGCAGACCTGGTATTGTCGGAGAAGCCGGAGGACCTCGACATGCTCCACGCGCTGCCGTTCAACGGCGATGCCTCCGTGAAGGAAGAACTCGTTGCGATGACCGGCCGCATCGGCGAAAAGCTTGACATCCGCCGCTTCCGCGTCATGGAAAGCGACGCCGGAGAAGTCATCAAGTACGTCCATCCCGGCTCAAAGCTCGGCGTGATCGTGGAGGTCTCCGGCAACGGCGACCGCGAAGACGCCGGCCGCGACGTAGCCATGCAGATTGCCGCCCTCGACCCGATCGCCGTGGACCGCAGCGAGGTCCCGGAGGAGGTTCAGGAGAAAGAGAAGGAGATCGCGCGCGACGCCGCGATCAACGAAGGCAAACCCGAGCACATCCTCGACCGCATCGTGGAAGGCAAGCTCGAGCGCTTCTTCGAGGACCACGTCCTGCTGGAGCAGTCGTTCGTAAAAGATGCTTCCCAGTCCGTGGAGGAGATGCTCGACGACGCTGATGTCGACGTGCACCGCTTCGTGCGCTTCGCCCTCGGCGACTGAGTCACCATCCCCTGCACATGCGCTGCCGACCGGCCGGTCCCGTGACGACCCTCCGGGACCACTGCCGGTCGGCTGGACGTTGCGGGCCGGATGTTCGATTGTAGTAGCCGTACCGCCCGCCTGATCTCGTGATTTCGAATCCCCGATGGCCAGGACCTCCACCGACGTTCCCATGTCGACCGACGCTTCCGCCGATCTTACGTACCGCCGCGTCCTGTTGAAGCTCAGCGGCGAGGCCCTGCTGGGCACCGACCGCGACTTCGGTATCGACGAAACGGTTCTTCGCACGTACGCCAAGGAGGTCAAGAAGGCGGTCGACCTCGGCGCGGAAATCGCCATCGTCATCGGCGGCGGCAACATTTTCCGTGGCGTCCAGAATGCGATGAAGGGGATGACCCGCGCGCATGCCGATTACATGGGCATGCTGGCCACGATGATCAACGGCATGGCCCTGCAGGACGCGCTCGAGCAGGTGGGCCTGCAGACGCGCCTTCAATCCAGTATCAAGATGGAAGAGATCGCCGAACCGTTCATCCGGCGTCGCGCCATGCGGCACCTCGAGAAGGGACGGGTCGTGATCTTCGGCGCAGGCACCGGCAATCCGTACTTCACGACCGACACGGCCGCCGCCCTTCGCGGGCTGGAGATCGACGCGGACGTGATCTTAAAGGGAACGCGCGTCGACGGCGTCTTTACCGCCGACCCGGAAAAAGAGGACGACGCCAAGCGCTTCCGCACCATCCACGGCAAGGAGGTGATCCGGCGCGGCCTGAAGGTGATGGATATGACGGCCTTCACCCTGTGCCAGGAATCGAGCATGTCGATCCTCGTCTTCAACATGGGCCTGCCCGGCAACCTGCGCCGGGTGCTGACCGGCGAAAGCGTCGGCACGCGCATCCACTGGAATGACTCGGAAGCGGTCGCTGAACACGCCGGCGCATAGCATTTCCCTCCGTCCGCGCTATTTTGCTCCCGTCCTACCTCAGCTTGACCCGCCGACGCGCGACCTCCGGCGGTCTCAGTGCGACATCCTTTCCCACATTCTCTCCCGTACTGATATGTCTGACGATCCCGTCCAAGATGTTCTCGACGACGCGGAAGAACGGATGGAAGACGCCGTCAACTTTCTGCGTTCGGAGTTTAACTCCATCCGCGTCGGTCGTGCTACGCCGGCAATGCTCGAAAACGTAAAGGTCGAGTACTACGGCAGTCAGGTGCCGCTGAATCAGGTGGCGAGCATCACCGCTCCACAGGCCGACCTGCTGCTCGTTCAGCCCTTCGACCGCAACGCTATCGGCGACATCGAGCGCGGCATCATGACCGCCGACCTCGGCCTGAACCCGAACAACGACGGCGAGAAGATCCGCATCCCCGTCCCGCCGCTGTCGGAAGAGCGCCGCAAGGAACTGGCAAAGAAAGCCCGCGAGCGATCGGAGGACGCCAAGATTTCGATCCGCAACATCCGGCGCGACATCAAGGACCAGCTGAAGTCCACGGTCGAGGAGCATAACCTCTCGGAAGACGTCATGTACGGCGCCGAAGAGGACCTCCAGGAGATCACAGACACGTACACGGAGAAAGCCGACCAGCTGCTCGAGAATAAGAAACAGGCGATTATGAAGGTGTGAGGGTTGGACCGTTGGATCGTTGGACCGTTGGATCGTTGGACCGTTGGATCGTTGGACCGTTGGATCGTTTGCACGTTGGATCGTTCGGTCGACTCAACACCTCAACGCATCAACGCCTCAACGCGTAAACGGAAATGAACCGAACGAATTTCAGATGAGGGAAGGGTGGGCCGGATCATTGGCCCGGAGATGACATTCGAGATAGCACGTTTTTACGATTTGGAGGGGTGCCCGAGCGGTCGAAGGGGCTCGCCTGGAAAGCGAGTGTGCCGCTTCCGCGGTACCGAGGGTTCGAATCCCTCCCCCTCCGCCCTGATCGAACGCCGCCGGCGTCCCGGCATCCTGGCGTTCGACCTTCATCGAGAGCCGAGTTGCCTGTCCATGGCGGCTCGGCTTTTTCTCTACACTACGCCTCTCCCGCAGACCGGAGCCTGTGCTCCTCCCTCCATGATTCACAGCATGACCGGATTCGGGCGCGGCTCGGCCTCACGGGCCGGGGCCACCGCGACCGTCGAGATCAAGAGCGTCAACAAGCGCCATCACGACGTCTCGGTTCGCATGCCGGGCAACCTGGCCGAGAAGGAGTCGGCGATCCAGACAGCGCTGCGAGACGCGTTCGAACGCGGTCAGTTCACCGTGTACATCGACGTAGAATCCAACCTGGATACCACCGTCCCCTACCGGGTCGACCCGGCGGCCACGGCAACGTACGCCAACCTGCTCCGCGACCTACGGTCCGCCGCGGGTATCGAGGCCGAGATCACCCTGGACGACCTGCTGCGGTTCGACGGCGTCCTGACGGAGGAGCGCCCCGACGACGATGAGCTGCTCGACGAGGCATGGGCGGCCGTCGAAGCCGCCGCCGAGGAAGCCATCGAAGCGCTCGCCACGATGCGCGCGCAGGAAGGGGAAGCCCTGCGAGATGACCTCGAGAACCGCCTGCGAGCGATTGAGAAAGACCTCCAGGCCGTCGAAGATCGGGCCCCGGAACGCGTCCGAGAACATCAGCAACGCCTCCGCGACCGTCTCGCAGAGATCATGGACGACGAACGCATCGACAACGACCGGATCGAGACCGAAATCGCCGTTCTGGCCGACAAGCTCGACATCAGCGAGGAGTGCGTTCGGCTCCGATCGCACGTCGACATGTTTCGCGAGTCGCTGGCCGACGACGAGCCCTCCGGTCGGAAGCTGAAGTTCATCACGCAGGAAATCCATCGCGAGGTGAACACCATCGGTGCGAAAGCGAACGACCCGTCCATCAGCGGGTGCGGGGTCCGCATGAAAGAGGAAGTCGAAAAGATTCGCGAACAGGTACGCAACGTCGAGTAACGCCCCGCTGCCCGACCTCCCACCCTTTTCCGTCAATGCGCCGAGCGTAATGCCCGACGACCGTTCCATAATCGTTCTGACCGCCCCGAGCGGCGCCGGTAAAACGACCATCGCCCACCGCGTACTCGAGGAGCGCCCGAACCTCTCCTTCTCCGTGTCGGCGACCACCCGGGACCCTCGCCCCGAAGAGACCGACGGACGGGACTACCACTTTCTGTCAGTCAACGAGTTCGAGGAACACATCAACGACGGCGACCTGCTCGAATACGAACAGGTGTACGACGGCCTCTATTATGGCACGCTAAAATCAGAGATCGCGGAGAAATCCGTCGGCGGCGGCGTGCTCCTCGACATCGACGTAAAGGGCGCCATCAACGTCAAAAAGGCGTTCGGGGACGACGCGCTGGTACTCTTCATTGCCCCGCCGTCGGTGGAAGAGCTGGAGCGCCGGCTGAGCGGTCGCGGGACGGAAACGGACGCCGACGTCGAGACGCGCCTCAATCGCGCCCGGATGGAACTGGGAATGAAAGGCGAATTCGACGCCGTCGTCATCAATGACGAGCTGGATCAGGCCGTGGAGGAAACCTTGTCGCACGTCGATCGGTTTGTCCAAAGCTAATGACCGGAGAACTCCTGACCAATCTCTCCGGCAGCAGCGTCACCAACTCTCGAAGCACGCCAGACCCTGACTCTCTATGGCTATTAAAACACTGGACGTCGACGAGCTCGCGAAGCGGACCGGCAACATCTACGAGACCGTCGCGATCCTGTCCAAGCGCTCCCGCCAGGTCGCATCGAACGTCAAGTCTGAACTCGACGACAAGCTGTCCTACTTCGAAGGCTTCGGCCCGGAGATGGAAGACGTTCGCATGCAGGAAGAGCAGGAGGAAGTCTCCCTCGAATACGAGGAAATGCCGGAGCCGACGGAAGTCGCTATCGGCGAGTTTCTGAACAACGAGCTCTACTACCGCAAGCCGTCGGAAGAAGAGTAGTCTTGCGGAAACGGTTCTGGCAAACGCCCGACCGGCGCGTCGAAGCAGGGCCTCGAAGCTCTGCGCGGCGGGTCTGACGGGCGTTTTGCGTTGATACACCGCCTCGTCGCCTCCCGTCTGTGCCATGCACCAAACGTCGTCCCCGCTCCCGGACCTGGACCGACGCCGCATTCTGCTCGGCGTGACCGGCAGCATCGCCGCCTACAAGGCGGCCGTGCTTGTCCGGCTGCTGAAAAAGTCCGGTGCCGAGGTGCAGGTGTTGATGACGGAGGGCGCGTCCCGCTTCATTTCTCCGCTCACACTCGGCACCCTGTCCGAGCGCGAGGTTCTGACGGACATCTTCCCCGACGGTCCCGCGACCGATGAAGGGGGCTGGACGAAGCACGTCGACCTGGGCCTCTGGGCCGATGTGCTCGTGGTCGCTCCTGCGACAGCGCAGACACTCGCAAAGCTGACGCACGGGTTCTGCGACTCGATGCTGACGGCCACCGCACTCTCCGCCCGCTGCCCGTTGATGGTGTGCCCCGCGATGGACCGGGACATGTACACCCACCCGTCGACGCAGCGCAACCTGCGGATGCTTCGTGAGGATGGGCACATCGTCATGCCCGCAGCGCACGGCGAACTCGCCAGCGGCCTCGTCGGCCAGGGACGGATGCCGGAGCCCGACGCCATCGTCGACCGGGTGGGGACCGAACTGGAGGACCGACCGTACGCAGCCGATCGGGACGACCACCACGCACCACCCCACGAAACACCGTCGGGCGAGAAGCCGAACGATTCTATGTGCGGGCGGGAGGTGCTCGTGACCGCAGGCCCCACGCAGGAGCCGCTCGATCCCGTCCGGATGCTCACGAACCCCTCTACGGGTACGATGGGCTTCGAAGTGGCGCGTGAGGCCGCCCGTCGCGGCGCGTCTGTCACGCTCATAGCCGGCCCCACGTCCCTCGACACTCCAGCCGGGGTTCAGCGCGTGGACGTGCGCACGACGGCTGAGATGCACGCGGCCGTCCAACAGCGACGAAATGATGTTGACCTGGTGGTGATGGCAGCCGCTGTCGCCGACTATACGCCGGTCGATCCGTCCGATTCGAAACGAAAGAAAGACGAAGAGGAACGGGTCTTGCACCTGCGGCGGACGCCCGATATTCTGGAGACGCTGGGCAAGCACAAGCGGCCGGGACAGACACTTGTCGGGTTCGCGCTGGAGACCGACGACGGCCCCGAGAACGCGCGACGCAAGATCGAGCGAAAGAACCTGGACTGGATCGTTCTCAACGATCCATCCGAGTCGGGGGCCGGATTCGGCACGACCACCAACCGCGTCACTCTCTTTCACCGGGACGGATACTCCGAGGCGCTGCCGCTACAGTCCAAGCGTGCCGTCGCCCGGGCGCTGATCGACCGCGTGACGCGACCCGTTCCGACTACTCAGGACGCCTCCTGACGGCCCCTTCCGTGTTCTCGCTTCACCCTCTACCCTCGCCTTCATGCGCACCCTTCTCCAGCAACTCCGGTCTCTGATCGAGCGCGAGGCGGCCATGCACGGCCCGCTCGTTCCGCTCGGCGAGCCGGAATCCGAAGACGGGAGATCAGCGCGAGAGCAGGACGGGGACACGCAGGCGAAATCGGAGACCGCGACGGCGGCGACAGCGCAGGACGTCCAAAACGCGCGCTCACAGCCGACGCCGGACAAAGCATCTCGGGACGCTGAAGGCGAGACCGCAACGACGGATGATGCTGCGGATGGCCCGGCGGATGAACGGGGTCCCACTGACACAGACGAAAATACGACGTCTGACGCGGCCAGCGCATCCCCCGACGCCGGCGACCTGCCCGCGCCATCAACCGTCTCCGACACGACCGCCACCGGATCGTCTGACGGCGCATCCTCCGCTCCTTCTTCCCCTTCTGACGCCTCTATGCCCAACCGCGACCTGTTCGGCAACGAAGTCGATCCCACCGAAGACCCGTCCCGCCCCCCGCGCGAACGCGTTGGAGCACTCGTCCCCGACGATGCTCCGTATCGGGAAATCGACTCGCTCGCGGACCTCGAAGAGTGGGTTGCGCAGAACACGCTCGTCCCCATCGACGAGGACCGCACCAACCCTGTCTTCGGCGTCGGCGACCCGGAGGCCAACCTCCTGATCATCGGCGAGGCGCCGGGCGCCAATGAGGACGAGCAGGGCGAGCCGTTCGTCGGACGCGCCGGACAACTGCTCGACAAAATTTTGGAAGCGATCAACTTCCAGCGGCAGGACGTCTACATCGCCAACATTCTGAAGAGCCGCCCGCCCAACAATCGGGACCCGCTCGCCGAAGAGGTCGACGCGCACATTCCGATTCTCTACAAACAGATTGCACTCATCCAGCCTGCCGTTATCTTGTGTGTGGGAAAGGTGGCTGCGAACACCATGCTCGACCGCCGCTCTTCCCTCGGTTCGCTGCGCGGCAAAGAGCACGACTTCTACGGCATTCCGCTCTACGCCACGTACCATCCGGCGGCGCTGCTCCGCAACTCGAACTGGAAGCGTCCCACGTGGGAGGACGTAAAGCTGGTTCGGACGCGCTACGATGAACTGACCGGGACGTCCTGACGGTCCGGCCCGTACCGCAACCGGCCCGCTTCGACCGCGGCGATGCTTCTCGCCTGAGATCGACGGGTTCCCTCCACGCGTTTTCCATCTGCCTGTACGCTTTCGCCATGGCCGATTCCGGCGATCAGTCCAAGTCTCCACGGATCAACATCGACGACACGTCGCGCCCGTCGTATCCCCTCGAGAAAATGCGGGGTCGACAAAGCGAGCGCCGTCGTCAACAGGCCGATGCCGTGCACAAGAAGTCGGGACGCGTTCCGCCCCAGGCCACGGACGTCGAAATGTCCGTCCTTGGCGCGATGCTGATCGAGCGGGAGGCCATTCCGAAGGCGATCGAGGTGCTGCCCCCGGAGGCGTTTTACAGCAGCAAGCACCAGAAAATCTATGAGTCGATCCTGAACCTCTTCGAACGGGGCAACCCGGTCGACCTGGTCACGCTAACGGAGGAGCTCAAGCGGCGCGATGCCCTCGAGGACGTGGGCGGGGCGTACTACCTGACCGAGCTCACGACGCAGGTCGCCTCCGCCGCGAACGTGGAGTACCACGCGCGGATCATCGCGGAGAAATCGCTCCTCCGCAAGATGATCGAGAAGATGACCACCCTGGTCGGAAAAGCCTATGAGTCGGGCGCCGACGCCTTCGAGCTCCTGGACGAGGCGGAAAGCGAGATTTTCTCCATCTCCGACACCCAGCTTCGAAAGGCCGCCTCCCCGCTCAACGATGTGGTCAAGGACACGCTGGAGCGGCTCGAATCCATCCATGGACAGAAAGGCGGCATTACGGGCGTCCCGAGCGGATTTTCCAAGCTCGACGACATGACGAGCGGCTGGCAGCCGTCGGATCTTATCATTATCGCGGCTAGGCCATCCATGGGAAAATGCCTGGGTAAAGGCACCCCCGTCATGATGGCGGACGGACAGACGAAGCTCGTCGAGGACATCGAGGTGGGCGACCGGCTCATGGGCGACGACGGGGCGGCGCGCACGGTGCAATCGCTGGCGCGCGGACGGGAGCAAATGTACTGGGTGCGACAGAAGCGCGGGATGGACTACCGCGTGAACGAAAGCCACATTCTCTCCTTGAAGAAAAGCCGCCGCGGTGGACGCAAGCCGCGCGGATCTGTCACGGACATCTCTGTTCGCGACTACCTGAAGAAATCTGATAAGTGGAAAAACGACAACAAGGGATTCAAAGCCCCGGCGTCGTTTCCAAAGCATCCCGTTCCGATGGATCCATACCTTCTCGGGTTGTGGCTGGGGGATGGAAAATCGGACAGCGCCAAGATTTACTCGACCGATGAAGAAGTCATTGCCTACCTGCATGAGCGGGCCGAAGCACGAGGCGACACCATTCGCGTGCATGACGCCAACCGAGCATGTCCCGCGTACCTCATCAAGAGCGGCGATCAAGGTCTCGGCGACAAAGAGCACTCCGTTCAGGCGATCCTGCGCGCGCTCGGTGTTCTGGGCGACAAACACATTCCGCACCTTTACCTCGGTAACTCGAGGGAGAACCGACTGCGTCTCCTCGCTGGGCTGATTGACACGGATGGTCACAGGAATGCCGGACACGGCGGAGCGTACGAGATTACGCACTCGAACCGTCGCCTGGCTGAGCAGATCAAGTATCTCTGCGACACGCTGGGCTATCGCACCTCGCTGAAGGGGAAAACAGCTCGAATCGCGTCCACCGGCTACGAGTCCACCGTGTATCGCGTGCGATTCAACGGAAATGTGGATGAGATTCCCGTCCGTGTGGAGCGCAAAAAAGCGAAGCCATGGACGGACCGGCGCGACTGGCGCGTGACCGGAATTGAGGTGGAGCCGGACGGTGAAGGAGACTACTACGGCTTTACGTTGGATGGTAATGGCCGCTTCCTTCTCGCCGATGGCACCGTCACCCACAATACCGCGTTTAGCCTCGCTACGGCCATGAATGCGGCGATGCACCCGACGAACCCCGCCGGCGTCGCCATTTTCTCGCTGGAGATGGGTGCGCAGCAGCTGGCACAGCGCCTGCTCACATCCGAGGCCCGCGTCGACGCCCAGCGCGCGCGGACCGGTCGGATGAAAGACGACGACTGGCAGCGCCTCGCGCGGGCGGCCGGTAAGCTGAGCGAGGCCAACATCTTCATCGACGACACCCCGGGCCTTAGCGTCCTGGAGCTCCGCGCCAAGTGCCGTCGCCTCAAGGCCGAGCACGACATCGGTCTCGTGGTGGTCGATTACCTGCAGCTCATGCAGGCCTCCGGTGGCCTCCGCAGCGGCGCGAATCGCGAACAGGAGATCGCGCACATCTCGCGGTCCCTGAAAGGCCTGGCCAAAGAATTAAATCTGCCGGTCATCGCACTGTCACAGCTCAACCGGAGCGTCGAAAACCGGGGCGGTGACAAGCGCCCACAGCTGTCCGACCTCCGTGAATCGGGATCGATCGAGCAGGACGCGGATGTCGTCTCGTTCATCTACCGTGCCGAGCGCTACGGAATCACCGTCGACGAGAACGGCAACTCCACCGAAGGCATCGCGGAGATCATCATCGGCAAGCAGCGAAACGGCCCGATCGGCACCGTTGAGCTTGCCTTCATCGACCGCTACGCGCTGTTCGAGAACTTGACCTCCAAGTACAACGACAACGACCAGGGCGGCTTTGGCGGCGGCTATGACGACGATTACGGGGGAGGAGACGGCTACGACGACGGCCAGCAGCAGGGCGGAGGCAACAGCTTCGAGGACGACGCGCCGTTCTAAATGCGAAGTGCTGAGTGCTGAGTGCGAAGCGGCTTGTGCTGAGCCGTTCAGCACGCGATAGAAATAGAAAACGCGCCCGTCGGAATCGGCTTCCGGGGCGCGTTTTCCGTTTTGTGCTGCCTGTGATACTGAATCCGAATGAACGGTTTAGGTGCCGCGCCTCCAACGATGGGGCAGTTCAGTTCGAAAATGGTCAAGAGAACCTGCGAAGAACGACGAGTCGTCTGCTCAACCACTCCGTCTGGACCGCCGCGAAATATCGACCACGACAACTGTTGGAGGCGTCGGCTCACTGTATACAGGTTGCCGAATAGCCCCTACTGCGATGAGGCCATCTAGCGGGATATCCGCCTTCGACCGATTGAAGCGATCACGAGTGAAGCGATCAGGGGACGGTCCCACCTGCAAGATAGCGCCACTCGTCCCCACCGTTCAGAACGAGGGTGGCATCAGAAGACGAAGAAGACGCCCTAAAACCAGGGGGTGAGAGCCTTTTGGGCGGACGTGTCTACCTCTCGTCGCCGAGGAGTCGCTGCCCACTTTGAAGCGTCTGCTGACCGTCACCGAGCGCGGCGAGCGCTTCAACCCCAGCTACCGAGCCGGGCCTACGAAGACGGGTTCGTCCTCCGCATCGTCGATCGGCTGGTCGAACTGCGCGACCGCGCATCACCGAGCCGCCCCCCCCAGCGGATCAGATACCGGCGACGGGTCGGAGTGATCGGCGCGGTGTTCTTCGGAGACGGAAGAACACAGTGGGGATGCAGAGGCGATCCCGGATGATGCACATACTCCCGCACCTTCATACGTCCATCCCTCCAGCCGTCCCCCCTCGATCCCTCTACACCGTCACAGCCTCCGGCTTCTCCAGGTTGCTGAAGAGATTGTTCAGCGACTCGGTGTAGGTCGGGTGAGCGAAGGCGGAGGAGCGGATCTCCTGGGCCGTGACGCCGCCCATCATCGCCATCTGGAGGACGGACATGATCTCCCCGCCCTCGGTCCCGAGAATTGCGGCGCCGAGGATCCGGCCCGTGTCGCGGTCGACGACTGCTTTCATCAGGCCGCGCGTTTCGTCCACCTCCAGCGCGCGGGCGACGTGGGTCATCGGCATTTTCGCCACCAGCACGTCGCGACCCTGCTCCATGGCCTGCTCCTCGGAGAGGCCGACGCGGCCGAGCTGCGGGTCGGTAAAGAGGGTGTAGGGCACCAGCCGCCCCTCGATCGAACGGCCGGCGTCCTCGAGCCAGTTGTCGCGCACGATGCGATAGTCGTCGTAGGAGATGTGCGTAAACGCCGGTCCGCCCTTCACGTCGCCGATCGCCGTGATATGGTCCGCCGACGTTTCGAGACGATCGGTCACGGCGACGTACCCGCGCTCCGTCGTCTCGACCCCCGCGGCGTCCAGGTTGAGGGCTTCCGTGTTGGGCCTGCGCCCGGCGGCGACGAGCAGGTGCGTGCCGCGAAGGCGCTGCGGCGCATCCGGACCCTCGAGGCACACCGAGAGCGTCCCGTCCGCCCGCTTCTCGGTGCAGTCCATACGCGTCGACGTCAGGACCCGGATGCCGTCGTCCTGCAGGATCTCGGTCAGCGTCTCGGCGACGTCCGCATCCTCGCGGTAGACGATCTGATCGCCGCGTTCGATGAGGGTGACGTCCGATCCGAACCGTCGAAACATCTGCCCGAACTCGAGTCCGATGTAGCCGCCGCCCAAAACGATCAGGTGATCGGGAACGGTGTCGAGCTCCATGATGGAGGTCGACGTCAGATAGTCGATCTCATCCAGCCCGTCGATAGGCGGAATAAAGGGCCGCTCCCCCGTGTTGATCACGAACCGCTCGGCGGAAAGTCGCCTCGGGGGGCCGTCGTCGAAGGCGACTTCCACGGTGTGCGGGTCGACGAAGGCCGCTTCTCCTTCGACGAGGTCCAGCCCCTCCGTTCCTTCCACGGCGCTGCGGCTGCCGGAGCGGAACGACTCGACGATCTCGCGCTTGCGGGCCCGGACTCGCTCGAGGTCGACGGAGATCTCGCCGGTGTCGACGCCGTAGTCGCCCGCCCGGCGCGCAAGGTGAGCGACACGGGCGCTGGCGATCATGGTTTTGGTCGGCGTGCAGCCCTCGTTCACGCAGGTTCCGCCGACGTGCTTCCGCTCAACGAGGGCAACCGACTGGCCCGCCCGGGCCAGAGCACCGGAGAGCGGCCCGCCTCCCTGTCCGGCGCCGATCACGATGACGTCGTATGAGGTAGGATCCGAAGAGGTGTTGTTGTGCTGGGGCATAGAAGAAGGAGAATCGACTGGTAAGAACGACGATGGATCGAAGCAGACAGGGTTAGAAGAGACCGGGGCGGCTCATGTGAGGACGACCTCCGCCAGGAGAATCATGGAGACGATCAGGAAGAGGACGCCCATTCCCAGCTCCCGGGTACGCTCCGGGATGCGCTCGGCAACGGCCGGGCCGATCTGCCCGCCGACGAGCACGCCGGGGACGGTAAAGAGCAGCAGGTTGACAAGCCGTTCGACCGTAGGGCCACCGACCTGTAGGAGGGTCGCCACGTGGCCGGCAGAGGCGGTGAGCGCAGTGACGGCGACCACAAACACGCTCGTGGCCACGGCGATGCGGGCAGGGATCCGGCACCGCTGCAGAAACAGGTAGCCGTTCAGTTCGCCGAGGCCAGTCGACACCATGCCGATGAAGAGTCCGCCGATGCCGCCGGACAAGATCCCCTCGGTACGGTTGAACACGGTGTAGCAGAGTTCCTCTCCGTCGGCCGTGCGGCGGCAGCGTTCGGCGCGGTCGGGGGACTGCCGGTTGGCGGCGTCGATTTGGTCGCGCACCGCCTCGGTCGGCGATCGGAGAAAGCTGGCGGCGACGACCACGAGCCCGACGCCGAGAACGGTTTTCAGGATGTCGTCGGCCACGTAGTAGGCCGCGTACGTCCCGACCAGGGCCGCGGGGATGCTGACGGCAAGCAGCGTTCCGCCCATTCGGTAGTCGATGAGGCGACGGCGGATGTAGGCGACGAGGCCGCTGCCGAATCCGAACACCTCCACGATAAGCCCAGCGCTGATGGCGGTACGCGGCTCCAGGCCCAGCGCCAGGATGAAGAACGGGGAGAAGAACGTGGCCCCCTCCACCCCCGATCCAAGGGCCACCGTTGCGAAAACGATGGCCACGGGCAGCATGTACCAGAACTCCAGCGACAACTCCATCAGGCGATGTGAGAACGGTGGACGGCGCGGTTCGTACTGCGGCGCGAGCGTCGGTCCGGCGGAAAGAGACCGCCAGACCGTCGGTCTGCGAGGCGGCTCGATCCTCGACAGGGACCGCCCGTTTACGCGGCAGGAGCGAGCCGGCCGGTACGCTGGAGGTCGTCTTCGAGCTGCGGACGCAGGAGACCTTCCAACTTCTGCCGGGCCCGGTGGAGGCGGACGCGAACGTTTACGCGGGTAAGATCAAGCGCCTCCGCCACTTCCTCCGTCGATTTTTCTTCCAGGTCGCGCATTTGAATGATTTCGCGGTAGGAGTCGGGCAGGTCGGCCAGCGCGGCGTGCACGAGTTCCTTGCGCTCGGTTCGTTCGGTATGGTCCCGGGGATCACCGTCGGTAAGGAAGCTCGCGGACTCGTTGTTGTGGTTCATCCACTCGAGCGTGTCCGACGCCGCGGTTGTGTAGCGGTCCTGGTCGCGAAAGTACCGGAAGGCAAGATTCCGGGCGATGCTGCAGAGCCAGGTCGACACCTTGGAGTCGCCCCGAAAGCGTTCGATCGATCGGAGCGCCTGGTAGAACGTCTCCTGAAGCAGCTCTTCAGCGACATCGGCGTCTTTGACCATCTTGAGAAGGAGAAGGTGAACGATGCGCCGATTCCCGTACACCCAGCGCTCAATGGCATCCGGTTCGCGGTCGCGGAGGGCGTCGAGCTCGGACGCGGTGGGCTCGGGAGGCGAATCCGCACCGGCCGACGAGGATGTACGAGACGAGGCGGGAGGAGAAGTAGACACTTTCTGAAGCATGGCAGGGTGGAGACCGGTAATGGGAATTCCGATGGGCACGCGGAACGCGCCGTTTGTCTCGCGTTCACTCTGTAACCATGGAGAAGACCGTTCCAACCGCTCGATCCCCGAATATTTCGATGGTTAAACCCCTGATTGATAATATTTTATCAGGAAGAAGAAAACGTGAAGTACTAGCGTTGAACGAGCCGGTGAGCGTCGACATTTCGACGGTATGACGATATATCGACAGTAGATGGGTCGACGGTTGGTGGTCGTGGTTGGTTGTTTGCAGCCCGCGCCGGACCGAAACCCGTCCCCCACAACCCTTAGCCCGATCCCCGAGCGCACACCCATGCCCGGTCCCCCGAGCGACAATCCGACGGAGCAGCTGCGGGAGTACGCGCGCCGTCTTGAAATCCTTCGCGAGATCGACGAAGCCATTCTCGCGGCGCAGTCGCCCTCCGACATTGCCTCGGCCGCTCTCGAGCGGCTGCAGGAATTCGTTCCGTTCATCCGCGCCAGCGTCGTGCTCTTTCACTGGGACCGGGATGAGGCCGAAATTCTGGCCATCTACCAGAAGCACGGCGATACGGAGCTCCGTCCAGATACGGTGCTCCCCATCGACCAGCTGCCCATCCCGGACGAACTCTTCGACGGAGAGCCCAAGATGGTGGGCGACATCCAGACGGGGCCGTCCACGGCCGTCACCCGGCGGCTCCGGCGCGACGAAAATATTCGCTCCTACGTCTCCTTCCCGCTGATCACCGAGGAAGAGCTCATCGGCATGGTGAACTTCGGGAGTCATGAGCCGGATGTGTATGCGGGACAGTGGCGGCACATCATCCGCGAGGTGTCCGATCAGCTCGCCATCGCGATCCGGCAGGCGCGCCTCGTCCAGCAGGTGCGCGCATACTCCGAAAAGATGGAGCAACGGGTGCAGGAACGGACCGAAGAGCTGGAGTCGTTCACGTACTCAGTGTCACACGACCTGCGGACGCCTCTACGTGCGGTGGACGGCTTCTCCCGAATGCTGATGGAGCAGTACGCCGACGACCTCGACGACGAGGGCCGGCGCCTCGTTCGCGTCATCTACGAGAACACCCAGAAGATGACGCAGCTGATCGACGGACTGCTCTCTCTGTCCCGAATCGGGCGACGGGACATGCGCCGGCGCAGCGTCGACGTCGAACAGCTTGCCCGGGAGGCCTTCGAGGAAGCCCGGCAGGGCCACGAGGGGTCTGTGGAGGTTCGTGTCGGCGATCTTCCCGACGCCCATGCCGACCGCGCCATGCTCCGCCGCGTGTTCGTCAACCTCCTTTCGAACGCCCTGAAGTTTTCGGCCGACCGGGATCCGGCGCGGATCTCCGTCGAGGCTTACGAATCGGAGGACGGGGACCCGGTCTACGCCGTTTGCGACAACGGCGTGGGATTTGATATGGAGTACGCGGACAAGCTTTTCGGCGTCTTCGAGCGCCTGCACGACGAAGACTCGTTCGCCGGAACCGGCGTCGGCCTGGCTATCGTGGAGCGGACCATCCGCCGGCACGACGGCCGGGTCTGGGCGGAGGGAGAGGTCGGAGAGGGCGCGACCTTCTCGTTCATGCTCGGAGAGGCGAGTGCCTGATGTCGCCGGGTAGCGGCTCGCACGCGCCCGGCGTCTGTGATCCTCTCGGTGTAACGGATTGCGCCGGCAGGACTCCCACGCGAAGAACCTTCCCCTTTCCCTGCTTTTCCTGAACGTGACCCTGCGTGCCCCGGTGAGTACCTGCACGGACATCCTCCTCGTCGAAGACCAGGCCTCCGACGCGGAGCTCGCGCTTCATGCTCTGCGCGGACTCGACCTCGATCGCGACGTGACCCTCGTGCGCGACGGAGCGGAGGCGCTGGACTTTCTCTTCGCCCGCGGTGCGTACAGCGACCGCGACCCGGACGACCTGCCGCGCTTCGTCCTGCTGGATCTAAAGCTTCCCAAAGTGGACGGTCTGCAGGTCCTGGAAGCCATCCGGGCCGACGATCGAACGAGAGATCTCCCGGTCGTCGTCCTCACGTCGTCGAAAGAGGCCTGCGACGTCGAGCGGTGCTACGACCTGGGCGCAAACAGCTACGTCGTGAAGCCGGTTGACTTCGACCAGTTTACCGACGCCATCCAGGACATCGGACGCTACTGGCTCGCGCGCAACGTCATCCGCGACCGCTGACGGGTTGCTGAGACGTTGGGACGTTGGACGTGGATACGTTAGACGTTGGGACGTTAGACGTTGGGACGGTTCGGCGTGGAACGGTTCGCGTTCAGCAGCAGGTCCCCGCGTCCCCGTCTCATCGAACCATCCCTTCATCGACCCCGCAGCACCTCTTCCGAGGAATGCCCGGCCGCCGGCCAGCGGCAGTCCGATCCAGTCCCGACGCCGCCCCTGCCCCCTCTCCCCGCCCCCCTGTCTCATCGTTTCATCGATTCCGCGGCACCGCGCCACGGCCTGGCAGACCGATGACAGGACCGAAGACCGTGAGGCGTACCAGCCGCCGTACCTCCCTCCGACCATACGGAGGAGGCGGCCGTTCCACTTCTCCGTCCTCGTGCCTATCTTTCGAGCGGCACCCCCGAAACAACGAGCTCTTGACGCTCCATGGAGTCCGCCATCGATCCGAGTGCAGATGTCGACCGGCTGCCCGACCGTGAGGAGCCCCTCCAAATCCTCATGCTGGAGGACGTCGCGACCGACGCGGAACTGATTCGGGCGGAATTGGAGAGTGAAGACATCGAATTCGAAGCGCGCCGCGTTACGGCCCGAGACGGGTTCGAACTGGCCCTCGAGGCCGGTGACCTGGACCTGATCCTGGTCGACTACAATCTCCCGGCCTTCGATGGGATGGCAGCGCTGGAGATGGCGCTGGAGCGTCGCCCCGACGTACCGGTCGTGTTCGTGTCCGGCGCCATCGGGGAGGAACGCGCCATCGAAACGCTCAAGCAGGGGGCCACCGACTACGTTCTGAAGGACAAACTCTCCCGGCTCGGGCCGGCGGTGAAGCGGGCCTTGCGGGAGGCGCAGGAGCGGCGCGCCCGTCGCGATGCCGAGGACGCGCTTCGACGGGCCAACGAACGCCTCGAGCAGAAAGTCGAATCGCGCACGGCCGAGCTCCGCCGCATTAACGACGAGTTGCGCAGCGAGATCGAGGAGCGAAACCGCGCCGAGCACGCCCTGCGAGAGAGTGAGCAGCGCCTTGCGAGCATTATCGACTCGGCGATCGACGCCATCATCACCGTCGACGACGACCTGCAGATCCGTCTCTTTAACCGGGCGGCCGAGCAGATCTTCGGGTGCAGCGCCGACGCCTGCGAAGGCGATGCGCTCTCCCGGCTTCTCACGGACGACCTCACCGCCGTCGTCGAAGACTACGTCGATACCCACGACCAAACGCCCCTGCCCGCCGACTTCGACCCGGCCGATGCTGGACGGTATCTCGCCGCCGCCGAGGGCTTTCGGGCACGCCGACCGGACGGCTCCACCTTCTGCGTAGAGGCCACGATCGGTCGCATCCATGTGTCGGACAAGCGGCGCTATCTGCTCATTCTGCGGGACGTGGAGGAGATGAAGCAGGCGGAGGAGCAGCTCACCCAGCTTCAGTCCGAAAAGGTCTACCTGCGGGAGGAAATCGAGAGCGAATACAATTTCGAGGAGATCGTCGGGCAGTCCGACGCCCTGCAGTCGGTCTTCGACGCGATCGACCAGGTGGCGGAGACGGACACGACGGTGCTCGTCTGCGGCGAAACGGGCACAGGTAAAGAACTCGTGGCTCGTGCGGTGCACCGCCGGAGCCGCCGCGGCGACGCCATGCTGGTGAAGGTCAACTGCGCCGCCCTCCCCAGCAATCTGATCGAGAGCGAGCTGTTCGGCCACGAGAAGGGAGCCTTCACAGGGGCGACCGAGCAGCGCGTCGGTCGCTTCGAGCTGGCGGACGGAGGGACCATTTTCCTGGACGAGATCGGCGAGCTGCCCCTGGAGACACAGGCGAAGCTGCTGCGCGTCCTGCAGGAGCAGGAGTTCGAACGCGTCGGTGGGAGCGAGACGATCGAGGTAGACACCCGCATCCTCGCCGCCACGAACCGCGATCTGGAGACGGACGTCGAGGAAGGGCGCTTCCGAGCAGACCTGTACTACCGCCTCAACATCTTTCCCATCGACGTGCCGCCGCTCCGCGATCGGGACGGCGACGTGCCGCTTCTGGCGAATCATTTCGTCGAGAAGTTCGCCGGGCAAACCGGCAAGGCGGTCAACGGATTGAGCGCCGGGGCCATGACCGTGCTGCAGCGGTACGACTGGCCGGGAAACGTCCGCGAACTGGCGAACATCATCGAGCGGGCCGTCATCCTCACACGAGAAGACATCATCCGGGCCGAGCACCTGTCGATTCGGAGCGATGAAGCCTCCGGAAGCGACGGATTCCGTTCTCTGGAAGAGGTCCAACGGCAGCACATCATCGAAGCGCTGGAGCAGACCGGTGGGGTCGTCGGTGGCGGGGAAGGGGCTGCGCACCTCCTTGACGTGAACCGGACCACCCTGCTGTCGCGCATGGACCGTCTGGGGGTCGACCCGGCCGACTACCGGTAGGCATGAGGAGAGGCCGTTTTCTGCGTCGACGGGTTGACGAGGACCCGCAGGTGCACCAGGTCCGCCCCGCGTGAGGGTCGGCAGCGGGGGCGCCGTAACGCCGAGACGCGTGCAGGAACGGACGGGTCCTGCTCATCGGCTTTTCCGGCTTCGCCTCCATCCGTATGTGTCGACTCTACGGCCTGCAAGCGACGCATCCAACGACCGCCGCGTGCGAGTTGCTCGATGCCCAGAACGCGCTCATCCGGCAAAGCCGAGAGGACGCCCGCGGCCTATCGAACCCGCATGGGTGGGGGATGGGACATGTTATCGACGGTACGACGGGCTGCTCGCGACAGGTCGAGCCCGCCGGCGAGAGTGCGGACTACCGCGAACGGGCACTGGCTACGGAAGGGACGACGATCTTCGCCCATGTTCGGCGCGCCACGGTGGGGTCTCCGGACCCGATGAACACGCACCCGTTTCGTCACGGAAACGCCCTCCTCATCCACAACGGACACGTGCCGGCGTTCGAGGCAGTGCGGGCCCGGCTCCTTGAGCGGCTCGACGCCGACCACGAGCGCCTCATCCAGGGAACGACCGATAGCGAGCACGTGCTGGCTCTTCTCCTACAGCTACAGGACGAACGTCCCGAGGCCTCCCTCCACGACGTCACCCGGTCTGCCATTCAGCACGTGCAGACCTGCGTCCGCGACGTGCGGGCGGATGCAACGGTGCAGCCGACGGATGCCGACCTGCAGGCGCTCCCCCACGAGGACCTCGTCGACATCCTGGGGCTGAACCTGCTGTGGACGGACGGCACGACCCTCGCCGGTTCTCGCCTGAACCGGACGCTCTGGTCTCTCGAACGGGACACCGTTCCCACCTGTGCGATCTGCGGCCAGGAGCACGCGCATCCGCCCGACGATGCGTCCTACCGCGCCTCCGTCCTCGCCTCCGAGCGGATCACCGATGAAGGCTGGAGCGCCGTTCCCAACGGGACCGTCTTTACCGTCAACCGCCGCGGAGGCCTGACCGTCGAAGACCTCTCGGAACGGTAGGCGCCGGAACGGTAGGCGCCGGCCGGGGCTGCTCCGCTCCTTCGTTCATCGGAACAGACGTCCTCCTTCCACATCTTCCCGCGTACCTATGACACTCAGCGACAAACAGAAACGACTTTGCGACGCGTCGCCCTACGACTACGGCGACCTCTCGGCGCTTTTTCTTAACTGCACGCTCAAGCCGTCTCCCCATCCGTCGCACACGCGCACCCTCATCGACGTCTCGGCCGCGATCATGGAAGAGAACGACGTGGACGTGGAAATCGTCCGGCCCGTCGACCTCGACCTCGCGCCCGGCGTCTACGGCAACATGACCGACCACGGGTTCGAGACGGACGACTGGCCGGCCCTCTACGAGACGGTGCTGGAGGCAGACATCCTCGTTCTCGGATCGCCCATCTGGCTCGGAGAGAAGTCCTCCGTCTGCCAGCAGGTCATCGAACGTCTCTACGCCAACTCATCGGATCTCAACGACCGCGGCCAGTACGCCTACTACGGGCGCGTCGGCGGCTGCCTCATTACCGGCAACGAGGACGGGATCAAGCACTGCTCGATGGGGATCCTCTACGCCCTCCAGCATCTCGGCTATACAATTCCGCCCCAGGCCGACGCCGGCTGGATCGGGGAAGCCGGTCCCGGGCTGAGCTACGGCGACGAGCGGGACGACGGCTCGCGGGTCGGGTTCGACAATGAGTTCACCCAGCGCAACACGACGTTCATGACCTGGAACCTCATGCACACGGCCTACCGGCTGAAGGAGAGCGGGGGCGTTCCCGCCCATGGCAACCAGCGGTCGGAGTGGGAGGCCGGCTGCCGGTTCGATCATCCGAATCCGGAGCACCGGTAGAAGGCGTCGCGGCGCGCGCCCGGTCGGTCGGTTGCGATCTGCGATGTCGGGGTCACGATCGTCTGTGGAAGCGTTTCGCAGACTTGAAGGTACCAGGAAACGTTGAATCCTGCATCTCTTACCTTTTTTCGAGCGAATCGCCCCCATCTCCGAGGCAGGGCATCCGGACACGATCATTTGGCTTCCGTAATACCACAATCAACCCTCTTCAGACAGCCGATCTTTCAGCAGGGGAACGTCATTCTGGACAACTTCCCAGACAATGTCCAGATCAATGTTGAGGTAGTCATGCGCGATGCCGTTCCGCATTCCGATAACAGCGCGACACGGTACTCGCTAACCTGTGTGCGAAAAGACTCCGATAGCTGGCGGCTTGCCTCTCCGATAATTTCGATCTGCCGAACCGTGGCATCCTGGAGCATACGGCTCTCTTCAAAGGTGTGCCGGTCGACACCGCGAGTGTACTCTTCAATCTGATGGATTGCGTCCATGATGTGCTCCACGTACACCTGATCTGTCTTCATAGAGCACAACTCGATCTTTTTCTAGATATGGCCGGATGTGAGGGCTGACGGAGCGTTCCGTCACCAGCTCCACGCGAGCTCCTAGCTTCTCCGACAATTCGTGCTCAAGCTCAAACCACCTCAACCCGAGAGCGGGACGCTCCGACGCGGGACGCAAATCGACGAGTACATCGACATCACTGTTTGCGTCGTACTCCTCGCGAGCGACAGACCCGTACAGTGAAATGCGTGACGCAAAGGGACGTAGCGCCGAGACGACGACCTCTCGCACACGGTCAATGGTTAGCGTCGGAGGCGACATGAGAAGGTGTGCACGAGCGTAAAGCGACGGTCCGAGGGTGGCATTCGTTGCATCACGCTCAATATACGTGTACGCCACCCAAACGAAAAACGCGCCCGTCGGAATCGGCTTCCGGGGCGCGTTTCGGAGTCTGTGCTGCGATATGTGAGGTGACGGGCGGATTCGAACCGCCGTACGAGGCTTTGCAGGCCTCTGCCTAACCCCTCGGCCACGTCACCATACAGGGCACCGGTGTTGTGCACCGGCATCTTTGTGCGATAGGTAGAAATGCACGTTCTCAAAGAGGGTTCCGAACCGGGCTGGCGGCTCCACCCTAATTTCGAACAGGCCCGGGCGTCCTACCGAGGGCTATGGTGTGGGCGACGGTTTACACCCACCCCTTCTGTTTCGCCTCCCGGTATCCCTTCGCGCGCAGCTTCGACGCAGGGTTGTCAAGCTGTCCGTAGCCCCACTCGTTCAGCTGGCTGCGGTCCCCGTTATAGTCCGTGTGGCTCATTACGCGGACCGTCTCGAGCACGTCGCATCCCGCGATCGTCCCCAGATCAGAGGCCAGCTTCCAGGTTTCGGCCTTTGTGAGGTACATGAGCGGGGTGTGGATGCGCAGGTCCTCGTCCATCGCCAGAGACAGGCTCGTCTGCATCGCGTCGATGAACACGCGTCGACAGTCGGGATATCCGCTGTAATCGGTCTGGCACATCCCTCCGACGAGGTCGTGAATGCCTCGGTTGTAGGCGTAGCTCGCGGCCGTGCTCAGGAAGAGGGCGTTGCGCCCCGGTACGAAGCTCGCGGGCAGGTCCTCGTTTCGCTCATGCGCCGCGCTCACGTCCTTGTCGTGCTCGGTCAGGGCGGAGCCGGAGAGCGTCCCCTCCATGTTGATCACCTCGAACGGAACGCCCGCCTTCTCCGCGATCGCACGCGCCTGCTCCGTCTCGACGGCGTGTTTCTGCCCGTAGTGGAAGCCGAGCGCGTGAACCGACCGGAAGCGAGCCAGCGCCCAGAACAGGCACGTTGTCGAGTCCTGTCCCCCGGAAAAGAGCACCAGGGCGGGACGATCGGAGGAATCAGGTTGAGGCATGGTAGCTGGGGACATTTGAGACGCCGGGGATCGCGCAGCACCTCCCTGCGCAGGACGCATACTGAATGCGCCTACGGGCGTGGATGTTTGACCGCCGTCACTCTGCAACAGCAATTTCGACACGGCGATTGAGGCGGCGGCCGGTCGCTGTGTCATTCCGTGCGACCGGCCGCGTCTCTCCGTAGCCCACCGTGTCCAGCCGCTTAGCCTCAACGCCGTGCTCGGTCAGCCAGCGTCGGACGGCCTCGGCACGATCCCGGGAGAGCGTCCGATTGAATTCAGCACGCCCCTCGCTGTCGGTGTGGCCCTCGATGACAAAGCGCGTGTCCGCGCGGTTCTCCATGACGCGCCGCACGGCCTGCAGGGTCGACGCGGATTCAGCCTGTATGGACGCCGAACCGGTATCGAACAGAATGGTGCGCAGGCGGACACGGCCGTCCACGTTCAGATTCTGCTCGATCTGAGACGTCTCGTCCTGAGGAGCGAGCTTCAGATCAACCGTAACCTCCGTTCCCGCTTCAATATCGACCGGTTGCGAGGCGGAGGAAAACCCAGGTTTCGCTGCGCGTACCACCACCAACCCCGCCGGAGCATCGGAAATCATGTAGCGCCCCTGATCGTCTGTTTCTCCCGCATCGAGAGCAGAGGAGACGAGGACGCCCGGCACCGGCGCTCCCGACGCTGCGTGCGTCACCTGACCACGGATCGTTCCCGTCGAAGGAAACGTGTCGGGGTTTACGAGCAATTGGACAAAGTCGATGGCGAACCCGTCCCCCGCCCCGGTCGTCGGATCGTCGATACGCAGAGCGAGCCGCCCGTCCTCCAGGAGATCGTGGTAGCCGGGCAGGATCTCGACGGTGACGAGCTTGCCGATGGGTCCGGTTTGATTGAGCGCGTTCAGCACTTCTTCCATCACCGGGTACCGCTCCCCGTCGAGTGTCACCTGGTACCTGGTGCCAAAACGCGGGGCCTGGAAGTCATCGAGAAAAAGCATCAACGCCACGGTCTCAACGTCGATGCCGCTCAGGTCCGCCGTCAACTCGATGGTTTGCGTGGGCTCTGCCACTTCTGAATAGCCGTCCTGCCCATCGGGTGGGGAGCCGTCGTATCCTGTGCCGATCAGAATGCGATCGGTGCCGGCCGGATCACGCTCCCCCGGGTCAAACGGGTACGCATGCGGTGGCGTCGAGCGTCCCGAAAAGGGGCTAAAGCCCCACGGCCACCCAAAGCCGAGGTTGTCGATGTCGCCCACCCGTACCACGAGGTCCGCCAGTGTCGTGTCTCGCGTGGTGAATCTCGGCTGCGACCAGTTCTCTGGCCAGCTCCGTGACTGCTTCACCCCGGACACCGTGTTGGGATTCGGCCGGGCGTCCGGAACGCTCGTCTTCAACCAGCAACGAGCTTTTTCGCCCTGCACACCCGGCTTCACGTACGTGAACGCAGCGCACTCGGACTCGTCCGCGCACCGCCGGGCACACTGCTCTGGAGGACCCTCGATCTCGACCGACCGGTAGTCGGCGCCGGGACGGTCCGTCTTCGCCTCCAGGGTCATACCATCGACCTGAGCCACTGCGCCGTGCGGCGC
>NZ_DAXETW010000072.1:0-8038 GCF_051155795.1 Longibacter sp. | reverse complement strand
TCGGGGTACGACTGCTCGCGCCAGTCCATGAACGACGACTCGCCGTGGACAAGGCCCGTTTCGGCGTCGTAGAGAGCATGCTGATCGGCCTCCGCCGACCGCCGGATGATCGGGTAGATCTCTTCCAGCCAGTCCTGATCTCCCGTGGTAAGATACACCTCCCACGCAGCCAGGGCCCACGTCATCCGATCGCTGGAGATTGGCCACGACCCTCCGGTCCCGGTGTCCTGGATGATGCGTCCGGCCTCGTCGACCTTCGCCCGAAGACTCGTTTTTGCCTGCTCGGGCGCCACGAGCGCCCGGCTCAACAGGATGCTGTAGCTGATGTCGCGCGTCCACACGCCCGTCCATTTCTTCCCGGCCATGAACGCGCCGTCCTCCTCCCGGATGTTTTGCAGCATTTCCTCAAGCGACAGGTTGTACAGGGCGTCCACGAGCCGCTGGTCGGATTCGAGCTCCGGAAACTGCGAGACGTCTGTGTCCAGCGACCACACAGCGACGCCCTCGTCGTTCATCGGTCGAAGGTCGCGCGTGTCGAATGGAAGGGTCAGGGAAAACACGCCGTCCTCGTCCGGATCCGTCAGGCGAAAGCGGTCGCCGGACGACGCCTCCTCGAGGCTCCACGTGAGCGGCGCCGTGTCTCCGACGATGTACACGCCCTGGAAATCTTCTTCCGCGATCGGATCGCCGGAGGGCGGGTCGTATACGCCGTTGGCGCGAAACGAACGCAGCATCGGCCTCATGTCGACCCGGAACGTGACATGCATTGTACCGGACGGGCGCGCAGCGGCAAACCCCGGCTCGGGGAAGGGCTGCGGCGACCGCTCCCCGAAGACGTACACGGGTGTCAGCACGTCACCGCCGGCGGGGGACAAACGGAGGCGAATGTCATCGCCCGACGGGCGCTCATTGTCCCGCCCGTTGATGCTGAACTTGAAGTTGACGGCCGTCCGTTCGCGCTGGTAATTGGACGTCAGCATCGTTCTGGACGGGGCGGTAGCACGGAAGTCTCCCTGGACGACGGAGGTGTCCGTCACGTAAAACCGGTCGCTTTCGTACAGCATCTGCGCGGAGGACGAAGACGGGAGGCCGGCCGCCACCAAGAGGACGGCACCGATCAGGAAAAGGATGCGCTGCATGGAGGAGTACAATCTAATCGAGAAGATGCTGGTGTGCGCGTGCGCGACCTTATCGGACCGACACGTCCTGCACTGTGATGCGATGGGCTTCGCGCGTGTCGAGCCTGGTCTGAACCGATAGGACGCGCGCTTCGGCGTCGTAGGAAAAACCGCCCATCTGTTGCACGGTCGCGTCATCGCGCCGCCGGCGGAGCGGCTCTCCATTTACCGTGACGCTATCCGGCGTCCGGCCCACGCGGGCGATGGAGGTGCGCACGATTCGTTCTGCAGGCATCCCGTCGTAGCTACCGACCGACGCGCCGATGGTGACGACGAGATCCTGCCCGTTCGCCTCTCCTGCCGACTCGGACATCGACTGCGTGATCGAGGTCAGCGCGTAGGCACCCTCCGTATACGCCATCGATTCGCCATCGTCTTCGTACAGCGTGAACGAGGCCGCGTCCGGTCCCGGCACGACCTTTAGCATTAGCGTATCGCGGGGCTGGGCCGCGGTGTGCGGCGCGACGGGACGCATGGGCACGATCGACCCTTCCCGGATCAACACCGGAATCCGGTCGAGCGGAGCATCCATCTGCACTGTTTCTCCGCCCTCCAGGATGGCGTTCGAATGGATGTCGAGCCAGTCACCCGAGGGCAGCGGTACGTCGACGGTTCGCACTCCGTCCTCCAGGACCGGTGCGACCAGCAGGGCGTCGCCGAGAAGATAGGCATCGCTCTCGTCCTGCAGATCGGAGTCGTCCGGATTCGCGAAGAATAGGGGCCGGGCGATGGGCATGCCGGTTGTGTGATTCTCATGCGCCAGCGTATACAGATACGGCATCAGCCGGTACCGAAAGCGGATGTGCTCACGGATGATCGACTCCGCCTCGTCCCCGAACCGCCACGGCTCCGTCGGCAGGTTGTCGACGCCGTGCGGCCGCATCGTGGGCGTGAGCGCGCCGTGCTGCATCCACCGAATCATCAGCTCCGGGGAGAGGTCATCGCCGAGGTAGCCGCCGATGTCCGACCCGTAGTAGGCGAGGCCGGACAGGCCCGCCTGCAGAAGCAGCGTGGGCTGATCGGCCAGCCCGGTGAAGGTTCGCGCCACGTCGCCGGACCAGTGCACCGTCCCGTATCGCTGAATACCGGCCGAGCCGGAGCGGGTGAGGTTGAACACGCGCTGATCGGGGCGCATCTCGCGAAGGCCGTCGTAGAGCGTTTCGGCCCATAAAAGGTTGTAGGCATTGTGGATCACCGGCGCCGCGCCGAGGTGGTGCTGCATATCGTCCGGATGCTTTTCCGGCTCGCCGAGATCCGTCCACAGCCCGGCCATTTTGCCTTTGGTGGAGTCGCCGGCTGCCACGGGATCCCCCATGAACGGTGGGTGCTTCTCCCACCACCACGATCGGGTTTCGGGACGGGTCATGTCTGCGAGAACGGCCGGGCAGCCGTCCGGGCAGGACCACCAGTCCGGGATCCGGTACGCCGAGCCGTCCGGGCGCGTCCCCACGTGTCCGCCGTCGATCGCAGCCTGAAACAGGTCTGACGGGGCGGCAAGATAGGTTTCGGTAATTCCGACGGTCTGCACTCCCCGATCGCTCAGGTCCTTCATCATGTCGAACGGCGTCGGCCAGTCCTCGCGATTCCATGCGAGATCGCCCATGTGGTCGAACCAGTGAAGGTCGAGAACCACGGCATCCACTGGAAACTCCTTCATGCGTAGCGTATCGACGACCCCTCGGGCTTCGGTCTCCGTTCGATAGCCGTACTTCGACTGGATGTATCCGAGCGCCCACTTCGGCGGAAGCGGCTGCCGGCCCGTCAGCCAGGTGTAATGTCGGAGCTGCTCGCGTATGTCGTCTGCAGCGATCACGACATACGAGACGGCGCCGTACTCCGACGTGTAGGCCAGGCGTCCCGGCGTCGATGCGCCAATGTCGAAGCGCCCGCGGTCGACCTCGTCCATGAAGAGCGCGTATCCACCCGTCGTGAAGGCCAGCGGAATGTTGATCTTCATCGTGGCCGGCGCCGCGTTGTAGCCGTACCGCTGCGTGTTGTAGACGTCGAACGCGCGCCCCTGCAGATTGAGGCTGCCGCCTCGCTCACCGGTACCGTACACGGCCAACGTCGAATCGGACGCAAACTGAACGGTGCGAGTCGAATCCGTGACAAGCAGTGGCCGGTCCATTTCGGCAAGAAGCGTCCGGCCCCGATCATCTGCGGTCGTGATACGCAGTGGCGCCTTATGAACCGTCGCGGTCAACTCGGGCGTGCGGAGATAGATCGCCTCGTCGGTCTCTCGGACGGTCGGGCGGTAATCCGGCGTCCGGATTACGGCGAAGGACGTGTCTGCCGATGCGACGCCGGACGGCAACCATTCGACGCGCACCATCTCCGGCCGGTAGAAGCTGATCCTCGCGGTTGCACGCTCCCCCTCTACGATCACGGTCGCCCCGTCGGCGCGGTGGCCCGCATAGTCCCCGGGCGACACCCCGGCCGGCTGCGCAACAGCGGGTGGCGACGTGATCAGGGAAAGAAGGACGACGATCCCCAGATAACGCGACAAGGATTCCCACATGACGTTAGGACTGAAATTTCGGATTGGGAATAGGGGATTGCCGATTTCGGTTTCGCAATCCACGATCGATCACGCGCGATCGACCCACGGCGACTTATCGTTTCGTGAGCACGACGCCTGAGGTGGCTGGCAGTTCGAGAAGCAGGGCGGTCCCGTCGCTCTGGACGCGCGTGCCGTTGTCCACCGTCGACAATGCAATGTCGTACGTTCCCCGCAGCGAGTCCGGGAGCGGGAGACGGAGGCTGTGCGCTTCGGTGCTTCGATTGAGGACGACCACGACCGGCGCATCGGCATCGCCGCGAACATAGGCGAACGTCGACCGCTCATCGTCGGCCTGCAACGTTTCAAAGCGGGACGACCGGAGCGCGGGCGTGTCGCGGCGGAACCGGATGGCGTCCCGGTAAAACGTGAGCAGGTCGCGATTCACGCGGACGGGGTCCGCCGGGCGCTCCTGCCCAAACGGATGATCGTCCTCCACCTCGTAGTCCATGTCGCCCCACACCATGGGCTTGCGATCGTCCGGATCATCCGCCCCCCACATGCCGACCTCCGTGCCGTAGTAAACCATCGGTGCACCGACATACGTCATCTGGAAAAGAGTGACCAGACGCTGAAGCCCGCGCTCATCGGCATCCGGCGCGCGCACCTTGTACGATCGATTGTCACGAACGGAGACGACCGCGCCCCAGTCGTAGTCGAACCGTTCGGGCTCGACGTACCCGGTGTCGCTCCGGTTCACGATCATGGTGGCGAGCCGGGGCGTGTCGTGGGAGTCGATCAGGTTCTGCACCGCCGTCCGTGTGGAGTCGTCGAATGCCGTTCGCCGAGCGTCGATCATGTTCGAAAACTCCGTCGGCGTGATGGCGTGGTCGATCAGAAACCCTTTCACGGGCAATGCGAAGGCGAAATAGTTCATCGCAGCAGAGAACCCGCCGGCCCGGATGAATCCCGCCGCCGGCTGCCAGGTCTCCGCCACGGTGTAAGCCTCCGGGTTGATCGACCGAACGTGCGCATTCCAGTCCACCCAGAACCCTTCCGGCACTTCATCGGCGACGTCGAGTCGCCAGCCATCGATCCCATCGGACGGGTCGCCGTCGCCGTTCGGGTCCATCCATCGCTCGGTGCTGTCGAAGACGTACTGTTTGGGACCGGCGGCAAGGTCCTCCCCGTCGGTCGCGTCGGCAAATTCCGGCAACTGCGGCACGCCCCACCAGCCATCGTATTCAAACTCGGATGTGTCGGGCGTGGCGGGGGCGTCAAAGGAGCTGATCTTGTACCAGTCGGCGTAGGGCGAACCCGCCTGGTTTTCGACAATGTCCTGGAAGGCGAAAAACGCGCGCCCGGTGTGGTTGAACACGCCATCGATCACAACGCGAATATCCCGGTCGTGGGCGGCGTCGAGCAGTTCGAAAAAGAGGGAGTCGGCTGCGGTCGTCTTCCATGTGGAGGGGTCGGTCGGATCCTCCCCCGCGATGATAGCCCGGTCCCGTTCCGGGTCGGGGCCGAAGTTCGGGTCGATGTGGTGGAAGGACGTTCCGTCGTACTTGTGAAGCGTGTTGGCCCAGAAGACCGGATTGAAGTAGAGGGCGTTCACCCCGAGGGAGTCGATGTAGTCGAGCCGGTTGATCACCCCCTGCAGGTCGCCCCCGTAGCGCCGGTCGTAAACCGATGCGTAGAAGCCCCCCATCTGCCGTTCCCATTCCGCTTCCTCGTACCAGTCCTGCGTCCACGGCGTCACGGACCATGAGGCCGGCACGTCGTCGACCGGCTGCTCGAGGGTTGCCCGCGTTGGGTCGTTTGTCGTATCGCCGTTGGCGAAGCGCGTCGGAAACACCTGGTAGAACACCGCATCGGCGGCCCACCCCGGAACGCGCGGCGCCTGCGCGGCACCATGATCACCGCGCGTATCTGCGTCCTCGGTGGCGCACCCGCCGACGAACGCGAAAGCCAGAAGAGAAATCCCGAGAACGGGCCACGGGAGTCGATCGGACAGGCAGGCCATGGGCACAGGTCAACCGGACAGTAGACGACGAACAGATGAGGAGACGGCAGCGACGAGTTAGGACACGCTACTGCGTCACCGTCGAATCCACCTGCACGGTCCCCGGGCGTCCGGGCGGCTCCGGGAAGTTGCCGTCGTTTTCGTCCGGCGGTTCATTGCTGCCGGAGGAACCACACGCAGCGAAGAGAACGAGGAGGCAGATCGTCAGACCGGCGTTAATGATGCGGGAGAGGCGGGACGTAGTAGGCATGGCGAGAGCGATGCTTTAAGAAAAGGAAGTGTCCGGGGGAGGGCGCGACGCGGGAGCCGAGCATTGCGCCCGGCTCCCGACCGCACGGTTAGACGACGCTATCGGACGATGGTCATCTTGCGCGTGGCTGTCTGCCCATCAACGACGATCCGCCCGAAGTAAATGCCGCTGGCCAGCGGCTGTCCGGCTCCGCCGGTTCCGTCCCATTGCATCGTGTGGAGGCCGGACGACTTCCGCTGATCTACGAGCGTTACGACCCGGCGCCCGAGGATGTCGTAGACCTCAAGGGTCACGTGCGCATCCTTCGGTAGCGTGTACTCGATCGTCGTCGTGCCCCGGAATGGGTTCGGGTAGTTCGGCCAGAACGTGAGCTCATCCGGCACCAATCGCTGCTCCTGGCTCTCCACGAAGGCGGTCGAGCCCAGGAGCATCGTGAGCTTCGTCGACGCCTGCTTCGGGATCATTTCCGTCGTCGGCGTCGCTCGTAGATCTATGCTTTCGCCCGTGACGCGATTAATCAGGCGGGCCTCCTGACCGGACGGCAGGTTCGACGCCCGAAGCGTCACCGGCGTGTGCGGTTCCGTCGACAGCGTGGCCTCGAAGACGTGTCCTTCCGCGTCTGCTGGACGAACCGACCGCTTGAGGTCGCGCTGCCGGGGGCCGGCCTGACCGTCCTGCGCCTGAAGTCGGAGGCTGAGCGCCGAGAACCGCGAGGGCGGCGCGATGATGTCCACACGGTCCACGCCGTCCGTCGCGTCGGGTCCCGTTCCCATTTCAACCGTCGACCGGATGCGTTCCGTCTCCCCGTCGATCTCTGCGGTAAGGCTAAACCACGACCGGTCCGCCGCCTTCGCCGGTGCGGCCGAGCCGGTCTGGTACGGAATCACCAGTCCACCGCGATTTCCGGTATTGTTAAAGTAGAACGCTTCGCCGCTGGCAGCCGTTTTCAGCGTCGAGGCCTGCGTGAAGGAGCCATCGAACGCCCAAAGGGGCTGGAGCGAGCCTCCGTTCTGCGCCTCGACCGCGCTCCACGGGACGTCCACATCCAGCGGATTGGAGATAATATTCCAGCCCGGCCCCAGCGGAATGTCAACGAATGCGCCCGAAGATGCCGTCCGGAGCGAAACGGACGGGACGTCTTGCTGCTGCACGGACCAGCTCGACTCGGAGATCGCCCAGAAACCGCGGCCGGGTGCGAAGGAAAAGGCGGAGGAGCCGTCAAACGCCTGGAAGAAGTCGGTTTCGGCGCCAGTATCGCGGTACACCTGCCACTGCTCGCCGCTGGTACCGCTAAAGGTCCCGCCCACCGCCTGGTTGATGTCCCCCGGCAACGCAATCAGGCGGTAATCGCCCTGGCGTTCGCCCTGCCCGAAGGACCGGGAGACGTCGAAGCTGATCTGCTCGGGGTAGAGTAGCGACGTCACCTCCGACGAGAGCGGGCTCGTCTGGCGGTCGTTGTCGTTGGCAACCACCTTGTACCGGTAGGTCGCGCCGGGCGAAACGCTGTCGTCCGTGTACGCCGTTGTTGCCGCATCGACGGTCGCAACGGAGGCTCCGGTGGTATCAAAGTCGGCCGCCGTGCCGCGGTAGACCGTGTATCCGGTCACATCCGAGGACGTGCTCGCCGTCCAGGACAGGCTGATCGTTCCCGCGGACAGGTCGGCGCTGGCTGACAGATCCGTCGGTGCCAGCGGCGCGGGTGCCGCCACCTCGTACGGGACAAGCCCGCTCTCCGGCGTTGCGACCGGCTGGTCGGTGAAAATGTGGAACTGTCCCGGCGCGAGGCGAATCGGAGACGTCTGCTCCTCCGCTTCAATCTCAATGGCCTCTCCGGTGAAGAAATCGTACCACGTGCCGGCATTCGGAAACTCTGCCGAGACCTCGGTTTCCGTCACATCTACGTTGGCAATAACGACGGCATTCATCGACGAATGCTGCAGGGAAATCCGCCGCCCGGGCTGGTTGTTGCCCGCAATCGTGACGTCGGTATCCGTCGCTCTGAATACGTCGTTGTTATTGCGCAGGTTAATCATCGCGCTCCACGCCTTGTAGAGCTCGACGCGGTTCGGGCTCTGCGCCGGATCGAAGTA
>NZ_DAXETW010000071.1:0-15970 GCF_051155795.1 Longibacter sp. | reverse complement strand
TCGACTGCATTCGCTCTCACTTCGATCTTGACGACGATCACGTCTATCTTCATGCCCTTATGGGCGGAGCCATCTCCGATGAACAGAAGACAGTGTTCGCTGTCGTCGAAGAGGCAAATTACGCGGGCTCGAAGACGTCGGAGCCGTCGGACGAACCTGGCCAGCGAGAAGAGGCACTTCGTTCGCATCTCGCCCATCACGTTCCGGCATACATGATTCCGTCGACGTTCGTTTTTATCGACACGCTGCCCCTGACGCGAAACGGGAAGGTGGATCGACGTGCGCTTCCCGAACCGAGCGACGTAGGCGCCGCACAGAGCCGGGGTGCGGAGCAGGTGTCACCGGAGACCGAGGCCGAAGAGGCGATCTTGACGGTGTGGGCAGATGTTCTCGGGGTCGAATCGGCCGGCGTGACGGACGACTTCTTCGATGACCTCGGCGGGACGTCGTTGCAGGCCATCCGGCTCGTGACGGCTCTGCGACGCAATCTCGGCGTGGATGTCCCGATCACGGCGCCGTACGAATCCCCGACGGTCCGGCAACTCGCCGCCGCGCTGGGGGAGGTCGTACCATCCGCACCGACACAGAACGGGCCCAATGCCACCGAAGATCAAGCCGAGACGCTCCGGCGCCTCGGCATCTAGCGGCCCGCGTTTTTTCCGCTGCCATCACCGGTCATTCAGCCGACGCTCCATGAGACAGCAAGTCGTCGTTTACGGGAATGCATCGATCGCTCGAGAGGTATACACCTACCTCACCACTGATTCAGCGTATGAGGTGGCGGCATTTACGGTCGACCCCGCGTACGTCGGTGACGGATCCTTCATGGATCGGCCTGTCGTACCGTTTTCATCCGTCCAAGAAACGTATCCCCCGAACGAATACGCAATGTTTATCGCTGTCGGATACGTGGGCCTCAACGGCCTGCGCGCCGACCGGTATGCAGAAGCCAAAGAGATGGGATACGAGCTGATCAACGTCATCAGTTCGTCGGCGACGGTATGCCCGGATGTTCAAATCGGTGACAATTGCTTCATCGGTCCGCACTCCCTAGTCGGTCCCGGCGTCGTTCTTGGTTCCAACGTTATGATTGGACCGGGATGTCGACTCGGGCATGACATCGAGGTTGCCTCGCATGCGTTTATCGGCCTCGGCGTCGTCATGGCCGGTTGGGTAACGGTGGGAGAACGATGCTTCATCGCGCCGGGAGCGACGCTGCGGAATAAGATCTCGATTGGTACGAGGGGCGTAATAGGCGTCGGAGCGACCGTTCTTGAGGACGTTGCACCGGGCGAAGTGTGGGTGGCGCAAAGCGCCGAGCGACTGCCGATCCAGAGTGAAAAGCTGGAACTCGTGTAGCAAGACCGGTCATGCACGGACCGACTACGTTACACGCAGCCGTCATTTTGCCTCGATGGGCACAAGGGCAGGGCATGCCCGGAAGCGTTCCCCGTCCTTATCTATGGGGACGACCGCCTCGACCGCTGCCGCCGCATCCGACGTCGCTTCGTCGTGCGCTTGCCCGCGCGTCTCCGCCTTCGGTCTTACTGGGCGATCGTGATCTTTCGTGTGATCATGCCGGAGGAAGCGTCTACTCTAAGGAAATAGGTACCCGAGGCCAGCCGGTTTGCAGGGACCGAGAGCGCGCGCGGGCTTCCGCCCGTGACGGTGTCGTTGAGCAGCACCGCAACCTCCCGACCGAGAACGTCGAAGAGGCGCACCGAGACCGGTTGCGTGCGTGCTGATGTCAGGGTCAGCGCCCCGCGGCCAACAACCGGGTTCGGGTCTGGGCCGACGAGTTGCAGCGCTTCGCCGAGGCCGATCTCCACCAGTATCTCTTGACTCAGGGTCCGCGTTCCGTCCACATCCATCTGGCGAAGCCGAAAGGCGTGGGTCCCCGGTCGAAGGTCCTCCGTTTCAAACGAGTAGTTGGAGGGGCTGGACGTCGTTCCGCTCCCGACGACGAACCCGAGGTCGACCCAGCGATCCGCGTTCGGCGAGCGATGGAGAATATCGAAGCCTGCGTTGTTGGTTTCAGAGGCCGTCGTCCATGTCAGGAGCGCCCCGCTTTCGGAGGGCCACCCCCGAAAGTCGACGAGCTCGACAGGAAGAGATGCACAGTCAAATTGAAACAGGCCTCCACTGTCGTAGTCCCCGATCAGCAGTGCGCCGTTCGGCGTTCGCCCGAATGTCGAAATCATGAGGTCGGTGTCCAGGAGCAACTCGCTCGACTGAAACGGGGCATCCTCCGGGTCCAGACGCCAGATCTGCCCGGTCACGAAGTCGCCGAAGATGTAATCGCCCGTGTAAAACGGACAGCCCCCTTCTGGCACGACGTATCCTCCCGTTACGGACCGCCCACCGCCTCCCGCAGGATGAGCGTACTCCCACACCGGAAAGTCGAGGCCGGACCGGTCGCACCCCGTGGCGGGGTCGAAGCACAGGCTGCCCTCGGTCGTTTTCCAGCCGTAGTTGCCACCGGCGTCGATCCAGTTGATCTCCTCGCGCTGCTCTTCGCCAACGTCAGCAAGCCAGAGTCGCCCGGAATCGTCGAAGCTAAACCGAAAGGGGTTACGAAAGCCGTAGGCATGGATTTCATCGCACGCGCCGGCTATGCCCGTAAACGGATTGTCTGCCGGGATACCGTAATCCGCAGATTCATTGGCTCCGTCGCCCCCGCAGTCCGGTGCCGAGCCGCCGCCGTCCACGTCGATACGGATCATGCTGCTGAAGAGCGTACCGGGGTTTTGCCCGTGATTGAATGGGTCGGCGACGCCTCCCGCACCATCTTCGAAGGACGCGATTCCATCCCCGAATGCGACGTAGAGATAGCCGTCCGGCCCGAACTGAACCTGCCCAGAGTTGTGATAGAACCCCGGTTGGACGAGTTGTAGACGGACCAGCTCGCTCGCCGGCTCCGCGCGATCCGGGTCATCGAGCGACACGCTGAATTCGGAGATGCGACTGACGAAGTCGCCGCCATCCGTCGTGGTGTAGTACACGAAGAACCGGCCGGTATTCGCGTAGTCCGGATGAAAGGCGAGCCCGACGAGTCCGCCTTCACCTTCCGTATTGACCGTTCCGGAGAGGTCAAGGTACGTTTCGAGCGAGGGCGACCCGGTTGCCGCGTCGAAGACATCGATCACACCGCCCTTTTGCACGACAAACACGCGGCTGGAGCCATCTAATGCGGGCTGGATGTCGGTGATCTGGGAGAAACTCAGTGATGGATACGGCTGAATGACGATCGGGTCGTCTTGCGCGAGCGCGGGCGCCGTCCCGAGCGTGAGCGCCGTCCCGAGCGTGATGAGAAGGGTGGTGATCAGGGTCATCCAGCCGGCCAGAAGACGTTCCGGCCCGGGGCGAACGGGTTCACAAGACATACCAGGTGGGCGAGCGTGAAAGAGTCGCAGCGAACGCGCAGATCGGATGAGCCTCGGTGATCGACGCGCGGGTAGGACCGGGTTGGACAGGATGCCGGCAGAGAGGAGAGAGGGGAGAACCGGCGTGCACGATCCTACCATCGCGATAGCTAACGATCGCACGGGCCAGGCCGATCAGTTTCTGGCGCGGCTGGATGTGTGCCGGCGGAGACGTCTGACCGTCGTGTGTGGGGGCGCCACAGCTTGAGGGCCGCTGCGACGTTCGCGTCGTCATCTTCCATAAGTCTGTGGTGGATGCTCCAGATCTTCCCCGGAGTGGCGCTGAAAGCATCCGCTTTGGATTCGAGAAAACGAGATGTTCCATCGGCTGGCCCCGTGCCGGTGCCGATAGAATCGCTCGTGACTTCTTGGGCGATATCAGAGAAATCCCACGTGCCGATTGCAGCAGGCTATGTCGCCCGAGAGAACGCTACTGTTGGATATGTCTCGACCGACGCTGGGTCCACGTCGGGCCCGGAGGTTGCGTCAGGCAGTGGCGGGCATAGACTGGCGGCATCTCATCGACCGGGCACGACTCCACGGGGTAATGGCTCTTCTGTATCATCATCTCGCTCGGCATGCATCTGACGTTGCCCCCCCGCAGATCCTGCGGTTAATGCACCGGGAAGCCACAGCGGTTCAGATGCGAAACCTGCTCATGATGCAGGAGCTCGTCCGCCTTGTGAACTGCTGCTCGGAATCCGGCATTCCCATCCTGCCCTTCAAGGGGCCCGTTCTTGCACGCCGTTACTACGGTGAGCTTTCCCTTCGCCAGTTTCAAGACGTCGACGTACTTGTGCGTCGCGAGAACCTGGAGGACGTATGGGCTCTTCTGTATGCGAACGGCTACCAATGCCGGCGGGGGCTGAGCGAAGCGGAGGCACGCGTGGCAGCGCGAGACAATCTCGGGCGGGAATTCGTGCATCCGGAGCGCGGGGTCTCGATCGAAATACACAGCGAACTCCTCAACCGCGAACTCACCTTCCGGCTGAGCGGCGATGCAGTGTGGGACCGGGCGGTGCCGTCGTCCTGCGGCCGTGCCGGGATGTACGAACTGTCTCCGGAAGACCTCCTCCTGTACCTCTGCGCTCACGGCGCAAAGCATCACTGGAGCCGGCTGTTGTGGGTGTGCGATGTCGCGCAGGTGCTGCACCATCACCCGGACCTCGACGGGCGGGCTCTGCGGGAGCGCGCCCGGGAGATCGGCAGCCTGCGGACGCTTCACCTCGGCCTCGCGCTCGCTCGTCGATGGCTGGATGCCCCGTTGCCGACGGACGCCTGCAAGCAAATGGACGGCGATCCGATGGTCGAACGACTCGTGCGGGAGATCGAGGACCGGTGGTTCGGGACAGAGCTCGGGCTGAAGCGCCCCGCGGGGTGGCAGACGTTCTGGTTTACGCTACGGACGCGCCAGCGACTTCGGGACAACTGGGCCATGATCCTGCGCTACGGGTATCTGGCCGTGACGCCGACGGACAACGATCGCGCGTTCGCCGGGGCCTCTACGCCGGCGCCCTTTCTCTACCTGGCGCGCCCCTTCCGACTGCTGGCCGAACGCCTCGGCCTTCGTTCCGGCTCCGAACAGGAGTACCCCTCACAGACGGCCTCACCGTAACCTCCTTTTCTTGTCATGCGATCTGAAGACGATTTGTCTACTGAACTGATGGTCAGGTACGAAGCACATCCCGACAAGCTCTCTTCGACGCTCGGCGACGAAGAAGTCGTGCTGTGTCTCCATTCCGGCACCTACTACGGACTCAACGAGGTCGGTACGCGCATATGGGCGCTTCTCTCGAGCCCGCATACGCTCGATGACTTGTGCTCGATTCTGGAAACGGAGTACGACGTCGACCGGCAGACCCTGGAGGCCGACACGGCGCGGTTGCTCTCTCAGATGGAAGATGAAGGACTCATCCGCGTGCACACGAACGGAGCCTAAGGTCGTACGGCGGCGGAATGTCTCGCTGAACCCCCGGTTGTATTTGTTTCTCCACCTCATCGGAAGGACCAGGAATGCAGCAGCCAGCGCGCCCACCGGATTCGATGTGGGCTACCACCCAACTGACGGCCCGACACCTGTCGCGGGCGCTTCGCCTCGTATGGACGGCATCTGCGACGTGGACGGCGGCCTGGATCTTCGTGATTGTTGCACAGGGATTGCTACCGGCTGCCAGTGTCTACCTGACGAAATGGGTCCTCGACGCGGCCGGCGTCGCCGTCGGCGGCGGCCTTGAATGGGCGAACGTGTCCATCCTGCTCGTCCCCGCCGCCCTCATCGGGGCCGTGATGCTCGGCAACCGCGTCCTGGACAGCGTGCTGACGTGGGTTCAGACAGCACAGGCCGAACACGTACAGGATCACATCCAGGCGCTCGTGCATGACACGGCCATTCGGGTCGACATGCTCGTGTACGACCTTCCCGAATACTACGACCTGATGACGCAGGCGGCCGGGAATGCGAGCAGCAAGCCCCTCGAACTGTTGAACAACCTGGGGGGATTGATCCGAAGCGGCATTACCGTCGCCGGCATCGCCGTTCTGCTCATCCCGTACGGTTGGTGGCTCCCGTTCGCGCTGCTCGTCAGCACGGCCCCCGCGCTCGTGGTCGTCATTTACTACAACCGGGAATACCACGGATGGTGGGAGGACACGACGGCCGACCGGCGTCGAGCCTCGTACCTGAACCAGCTGGTGACCCGCGACTGGGCCGCGTCCGAGCTCCGCATTTTTGGCCTCGGTCCGGGATTCCGTGACGCCTACCAGGCGCTCCGGTCCCGACTTCGCAGTGAACACCTCGACCATCTCCGTCGGCGCGCGCTCGCGCACTTCGCCGCGGGGCTGTCCGCCATTCTCGTGATGGGTGGCGTCATGGTCTGGCTTGTTCATCGCGCCCTGATCGGTGCGGCCACCCTCGGAGACCTCGGCCTCTTTTACCAGGCGTTCTCCAAGGGTCAGGGGTTAATGCGGACGCTGCTCGGAAGCGTGGGCCGCATGTATTCCAGTGCGCTGTACCTGGAAAATCTCTTCTCCTTCCTCGATCTCGAAGCGACCCTCGTCGCGCCGAGCGTGCCGGAGACCGTCCCCGAATCGCTTCGACACGGTATTCGCTTCGAAAACGTCACCTTCCGCTATCCTGGTGCCGACCGGCCGGCCATCGAACGCTTCAACATGACGATCCCCGCGGGGAAAACGGTCGCCATCGTGGGGCCGAACGGCGTCGGCAAGAGCACCCTGATCAAGCTTCTCTGCCGGTTTTACGACCCGCAGGAGGGGCGTATCACGATCGACGGGGTTGATGTTCGACAGTTCAACCCGGACATGCTGCGGCGACGTATCGCCATTCTCTTTCAAACGCCGGTCCGCTACCAGGCCAGCGCCGCGGAAAACATTTCGTACGGCGACCCGCATCGCCCGCGGAGTAAGCGCGAGGTCCAGAAGGCGGCAGAACTGGGGCTGGCCGATTCATTTCTCGAGACGCTCCCGGACGGGTACGAAACCCATCTCGGGCGATGGTTCGGGAACGGGACGGACCTCAGCGGTGGACAATGGCAACGCGTCTGCCTCGCCCGGGCGTTCTACCGCGACGCTCCTATCATCATCCTCGATGAACCGACCAGCGCGATGGACACGTGGGCCGAAAACCGATGGCTCCGGCGATTCGGGATGCTCGTGCGCGGACGCACCGGGCTCGTCGTCACGCACCGCTTCACCACGGCGATGCATGCAGACGTCATCTACGTGATGCACGGCAATCGTATCGTCGAGTCCGGTACGCACGACGAGTTGCTCGCCGGCGAGGGCCGATACGCACGATCCTGGCGTGAGCAGGTACGGTCGGGCTGGCGGACGCCGTCAGAACCGAGTACGTCTGACGGCGAAGAGACCGTCGGCAGCCTGCCGGAACCGTCCTTCGGTCGCCGCAACGGATCGGTTGAGACACCGCACCCGGCCAACTCGCCATACGGCCCCGATTCGTCATGATTAACGCTGCCCGCACGCTACCAGGGCGGATCCGTCGGGTGTTCCAGCGCTTCCGTGCCTTGCCGGTGGCCGAGCGCCGCATCCTGTGCATGGCCGTGCCCACGGTCATAACGGTCGCCGTGCTTCTTCGCGTCGCACCGTACCGCTACGTGGTCGGTCTCCTGGATCGGGTCTGCGGTACGAAAACCAACGGATCCGATGCACAGAACGCAACGCCAGACCTGTCGCCCGAAGAGCGGCGCATCCTCTGGGCTGTGCATACAGCATCGCGCCGGGTCGTGCCGAAGCGTCCGTGTCTCACCCAGGCCCTTGCCGCACGGTGCCTCTTCGCGCGCGGCGGACAGCCAATTCCGAGCATCCACTTCGGCGTTGAGCGCCATCGAGGTCGCGTGGCCGCGCATGCATGGCTGGAGCGTGGAGGCACGGTGATTCTGGGCGGCGCCCACGCGCCGTCCCGATACACGCGGCTCGATGCTCAGCCCGCCCGGTCACACCCGTCGCCCAATCGCTGACATGGGTGCATTCTCTCATATCGAGCCTCGCTGATACGTTCCCTTTTCGAATCGTCTTCCGTCCATGAGTGGAATCGCAGGCATCGTGTCGCCACGGGGCGCAAAGGTCCATCGCCGCGTGGTCTCGGCAATGGTTGAGATCATGCGCCATCGCGGTCCGGAAGGGGTCGCGATCTGGTCGGACGAACACGTCGGCATCGGGCATTGTGCGCTACGGACCCGCGTCGTGCCCGGCGGATCGGCCCAACCCGCCGTCGATTCCTCCGGATCCATGGTGCTCACGGCCGATGCCCGCATCGACAATCGGGGCGAACTACGGTCGGCCCTCGGCACGAGGCGGCGGCACCTGACGGATGCAGACCTCATCTTAGAGGCGTATCGGAAGTGGGGGACGGGGTGTCCGGAGAGGCTGGTGGGTACCTACGCGTTTGCAGTCTGGGATGCGACCCGTCATCGCGTGTTTCTGGCTCGCGACCGAATCGGCGTTCGTCCGCTCTATTACCATTTGGGATCGGACGGGGCCTTCGTGTTCGGAAGCGAACTCAAGTCCGTGTTCGCGTCCGGGATTGTGAAACCAGTCGTCCGGGAGGAGCGGGTCGCCGAGTTTCTGGCGAAGGAGGCAGGGGACACCGAGGCGACCTTCTTTGAAGGCGTCCAGCGGCTTCCGCCGGCCCATGCTATGGTCGTGTACGCGGACGGGCGTTCCCACCAGCGGCGGTACTGGTCGCTCGATCCGGAAGCCGAGTGCCGCCTTCCGGACGACGCTGCCTACGAAGAACGGTTTGCGGAGGTCTTTGCCGAAGCGGTGCGGTGCCGTCAGGAAACCGGCGTCCCAACGGGGGTTCTACTGAGCGGCGGGCTCGACTCGTCCTCCGTTGCGTGCGTTGCCAGGTCCCTTCGATCGGCGTCAGAGAGGCCGCTCCCTACGTTCTCTGCCATCTTCCCCGATCTGCCGGAGTCCGAGCGGCGTCGCGCTGATGAACGTCCCTACCTCGACGCCCTCGACGCCGATGGCGGATTCGACATGCACCGGGTGTCGTTGAGCGGGGTGAGCCCACTTCACGACATTGAGCGGGTGATCCGCCATCTCGATCAGCCGCCGTTGAGCTGCAACATCTACCTGACAACGCACCTCTTCCGGCAAGCCACCGACAACGGCGTGCGGATCCTGTTGGACGGATCGGAAGGGGACGTGGCGGTCTCCCACGGATACGGCTTTCTGGCAGAACTCGTGGTGCGCGGAGACTGGGACCGGCTACAGTCCGAGGTAGAAGCGCTCAGTACCCGTATGGGTGTTGCGACGGAGGTGATCTATGCGCAGCGCGTGGCGCCCTATGTGCGTACCCTTGCACGGCAGGACCCGTGGCGCTTCGTCCGGGAGGATTGTCTTCCCGCGGCGGCGATGGCCGGCGAGGGTGCCCTTGGCCTGGCGTGGCACCAGGTGATTCGGCCCCGGCTTCCGAGCGCCGTCGGGCGGGCGATCGACCGGATCCGCGGCAGGAAACCGACCGAGAGCGTATTCCACCCGCTCATCAGTCGCGACCTCGTCCGGCGGACCGATCTCCGGGAACGTCTGGAGGAGCGCCGCCGCTCGTTTCGAACGACGTCCTACACCGAACGGAAACAGCACTGGGCATCCCTGCACCTTGGCGCCGGTCCCATCGCCGCCATTCTCGAAGAGGTGAGTCACCTTACGGCGATGTGCGGCGGGGAACGCGTGCATCCGTTCTACGACGTGCGCCTGATCGAATACTGCCTGTCGCTGCCCCCCGACCAGAAACTTCGAGACGGCTGGACGCGGTCGATTTTACGCCGGTCAATGAAGAATGTACTTCCGTCTCGCATTCGTCGTCGGACGAGCAAAGGCGATTTAAGCCCGAACTTCAGCAGAGCGCTCATCCAGGATTCGCGTCTCCGTGCGCTTCTGGAGGATGGGGGGACCGACCTGGAGCGGTACATAGACGCGCGATCTCTACGCACTGCATTGGAACGCAAGGACGTAGTGAGCCTCTGGGCGGCGTCTGTACTTTCCCTGTGGTTGAATCGTATCGCCGATTTGCCGGCGTTGCCGGTGGAGACGCTTGATTCAACATCCGCGGCGATGGGCGATTCCGCCGTCGCCAGTCTCACATACACAAACGACTGATCATGCCCATGAAAAAATCGTATTCAGCACCATCGATGCGCGTCTACGGGACGATCGCAGAGCTTACCCGCAGCGGCGAGTGCGAGTGGAGCATCGACCTCGGACTCGACCCTGATAAGAATATCGGGTTTCCGCAGGATTACGACTACCGGTTCCTGGCGACCTGCGACGCAGGCGGAGGCTATAGCTAACCGGGACGATCGCTCTCGCACGTACGGCGTCGGCTGACGACAGCCCGTGCTGTACGGACCGTCTTCTCTTCGTCATCAGCCATCGGAATGAACGATCCCGAAACGAGAGACGTCGCGGAGCCGGTCCGCATGAGGATGAAGGACGGACCAGGCGACGTGTCGACGTCTGATGCGCCGTTGTTCTCGTACTTCGCGTATGGTCTCCGGCTCGGCTGTACGATGCAGTTGCCGGAGCTGGAGACCTGCTCCTCATCTGAATCCCTTGGTCCGTCATCTCACGATGTTGAGATTCGTCGTGCCGATCTCCCCGCCATTCCGGCGGAGCTGGCTGAACGTGCCGGGTTAGCCGTCCGGGCCCGTAAGGATTCGGTCCACTTCATCTGGCCGCGATCCGGACAGTTCGTGGTCCGCTCGGGCCGCTCAGTACGGTACGCCCCCATGCCGGGCGTCACGGAGGAGACGCTTCGGGCCCCACTGCTCGGTGTGGTCCTCGGCACCCTTTTGCACCAGCGGGGCCTGCACACCCTCCACGCCAGTGCGGTCGTTATTGACGAGTGTGCCGTTGCGTTCGTTGGGGAAAAAGGAGCGGGCAAGTCGACCACTGCTACAGCTCTGCATGAGCGGGGCCACTCTTTAGTAACGGATGACGTGCTGGCTCTGGACGTGTCGAAGACCGGAGCCCCCATGGCGAGGCCGGCATTTCCACGGGTGAAGCTGTGGCCCGACACCCTTCAGATGCTGGGTCGTGACCCGGCGTCGCTAGCACGCGTTACTCGCGACATCGACAAACGGGTGCATGCCCCGGAGCGGTGCTGCCGCCGTGCCGTCCCCCTGTCGCGCATCTATCTGCTTCAGGACGGTCCCGAGGTCAGCGAAACCCGGCTGTCAGAGCGGGAGGCATTTTTTGAGCTCATGTCCCATTCGTACGCGGCTCGCTTCCTCGGGGCAAAGCAGGCCGGGCGGCAGGATTTTCGGCTGACGCAGGCTCTGGTCGCCGCGGTACCGGTCATACGGCTCGGTCGACCCCGATCGTTTGCCCACCTCGACCGGGTCCTTTCGACGATTGAAGAAGCCTCGTCTACGTCATGATTCCGCTACCATGATCCAGGGAGCGGGACGTTCAGGCATTCCTGCGGTCGGCGTCCATGAAGGCGGACAGGTCGTCCTCCGCCGTTGAGACGCCGTCGCCGGATCCGTTGTGGCATTCGAAAAGCGTCGGGCAGTTGAAGTCGTGGACGAGCACGTACGCATCGTGATGGTCAAGGTCGGCTACGTGCGAGATCCGCGTCGCCGCAAACCGTACGGCAGCTGCCGCTGACCGGCCGTCCTGTTCGTTATCGAGCGACCACTGCGCGTGACGACAGGTCAACGCCAGCTCGAGGGATTTTCCAACCGTCAGGGCGAATCGGCGGGCGCCGGCTTGCTGTGCCTCCTCGTCCCCGGTAGACTCCTTCAGCCAGACCGCCGCGTCCCGAAACGCGCGAAGGGCGGTCGTCATCGGCTTCTTCAGCGTCGGGGAATGGATCGCCTGCGCGCACCGCTTGAACTCAGCCTTCAGCGGCTTCATGCCGCCGACCGACGCCAGGGCCCGGAGCGTGTCCAGCGACAGAACATTCGTGGTGCCCTCCCAGATGGGGAGGACCTGTGCGTCGCGTAGGAGAGTCGGTATGCCGGTGTCCTCGACGTATCCGGCGCCACCGAACGCCTCCAGCAGCTCACTCATGGCCGGGACGACCTGCTTCCCTGTCGTCAGCTTGGCGATCGGCGTCATCATTCGCAGCAGACCGCGCTCCGTTTCACTCAGCGTTCCGTCGTCGGACTTGCCGAGCAGTTCGGCAACGCGGAAGGAGAGGTGAAACATCCCTTCGTAGATGGCCTGCACGTCCGCCAGCGTCTCCTGATGGAGCGGGTGCTCGATGATGTCTTTGCCAAAGGCTTCTCGCTTCTGAGCATAGTCACGGGCCAGTGCCAGTCCGCGGCGGACGAAGCTGGTCGCTGTGACCGCGTTCCACGTGCGCGTCACGTTGAGCATCGGGGCAATGTTGCGCGTACCATTCTTCAGCTCGCCAACCGGAATGGCCCGTGCACCGTCAAGGTCGAGTTCGGCGGTTGGAAGCTTTCGGGTGCCCATTTTGTCCTTGAGCCGGTTGACCGCGATCCCGTCCACGAGGTCGCCGTTCTCCCGGATGGGCACGTAGAACAGGGCGAGGCCGCGGCCGCCGTCTGGATTGCCTTCCGGCCGGGCCAGGGCCAGCGCCATGTTCGCGGTGATCGCGCTCGTGAACCACTTCCGTCCGTAGAGTCGCCAGGCCCCCGTGTCGTCCTGCCGGGCCGTTGTCTTCGACCGGCCGACATCCGATCCCCCCGAAAGTTCGGTCATCCACTGCCCGGAGGTCCAGAAGACGTCGGGGTCGCGGCTGGTAAGATGCGGCACCGCGGTGTCAATGAGATCGTCGTTGCCGGACGCGAGAAGCGTGCTGGCAGCCCCGTCGGTCATGGCCAGCGGGCAACCGTACATGTCCGTTGACGGAATGAACAGATGGGCGAGGGCAAACTGATGCACCCGGCTTTTGTCGCCCAGGTGTCGTTCGTACCCGGCTGCAACCACGCCAAACGTCGCTGCGACTTCCTCCGCACGCTTCCAGACGTCCGTGACCTCGATTTCATCGATCCGGTCGCCCCACGGTCCCCAGCGGGTCAAGATCGGCTCCTTGGCCAGGTCGTCCAGGTACAGGTCGTACAATTCTCCCCCGGCGATTTCCCCGAGCGACCGCAGTTCGTCTTCGATGCGGCTGAGTTCCTCCTCGGACATCGTCTGGCGCAGATAACTGACGAGCACGCGGTCGTCATCGTACTGATTCCCGAGGGCAGGCGGCTGCTGCGTCACATCGGCGTCGGATGGCGTCATGGCTGTACGGTCTGCTGGTCGAAAGGGATATGGTTCGGGAAGCGGCAGGAGGCACCGGGCTGTCGAACGAACGAGAGGTCGGTCCGCTCCCGGTCATGCGTGGGTTTGCAGGTGCCGGTGTTACGGCGGGTTACGAGCGAAAGAGCGACTGCGCCGTGTAATCGTGGGCGAGCATTTTGGCGTCGTAGGTTCGGCGTGCCGCGATCTCGTCGATCCCCTGGGCGGCCAGGTGTTCGACGACCGCGACCGCGCGATTGCCTTCCTTCGGCATCGCCCACTGTGCGTGCCGCGCAAGGAGGGCAAGTTCGAGACTCTTCCCGATCGTCATGGCGAAACGTCGGGCACCTGCTTCGACCGCGTCCGGCGATTCGTTCAGGGCGTCCGCCAGCCAGGTGACGGCGGAGCGGAAAGCGTCTTCGGCCGTATCGACCGCTTCCACCAGCACGGGTGATTCCACCGCGTCCCGGCATCGCTGAAGTTCGTTTCGGATGGCCCGGAGGCGCCGTTCCCGCCGGAGCGATTGGAGGGCGATCAGCGACATGACGTTCGTGGTGCCCTCCCAGATCGTCAGGGCCTTTACGTCGCGGAGCAGCAGCGGTATGCCGGTCTCCTCGACGTATCCGGCACCACCGAACGCTTCGACGACCTCGCCGACGACGCTCACGGCCTGCTTGGCCGTAAGCAGCTTGACAAGCGGCGTCAGAGCGCGTAGCAAGTGCGTTCTGTCGTCGTCGAGCGTTCCGCTTTCCAGTTGACCGAGGAGCTCAACCGTTCGAAATGTAAGCTGGAAGGCTCCCTCAAACGTTGCCTGCATCGAGGCCAGCGTGTCGTAGTGCAAGGGCTTCTCGATGATTGGCGTGCCGAAGGCTTCTCGCGTGCGAGAGAAGTCTCGCGCCAGGGCCAGTCCGCGGCGCATGAATCCGGTCGCCATGACGGCATTCCATATCCGGGCGATTTCCACCATCGGCGTGAGGTACCGCGTCCCGTGCCGCGTTTCCAGTGGGAGGGCGCGCGCCCCGTCCAGCGCGATCTCGCTCACCGGGATCTTCCGTGCGCCGAGGTTTTCTTTCAGCCGGTTCACGCCGATGCCTTCGTTCGGCGGCGTGTCTGCATCGCTACGGATGGGAACGTAGAAGAGCCCGAGTCCTTCATGACCGCCGTTTTCGGTTGTCGCGTCGTCTGAGGAACGGTCCGGGTGTGCCAGAACGATCGCCGCATTCGCCACGCTCGACGAGGTGAACCACTTGCGCCCGTGGAGCGACCAGCTGCCGTCGTCATTCGGTACGGCTCGCGTCTTGATCCGCGAGAGATCGGTGCCGCCGGCCTGTTCGGTGCGCCACTGGCCGCACGTCCAGAACGCCTTCGGGTCGCGGGATGTGAAGTGCCGGACCGCGTCAGCGGTGTCGCGGGGCTGACCGAGGTCCAGAAGCGTGCGGACGGCCCCGTCTGTCGTGGCCATCAGAAAGCCGATCATATCGGTGGAAGGGGAGAAGAGGTAGGCCTTCGCCATCTGATGGGTGCGGCTGTAGGCCCCGTGCTTCTGTTCGTAGGCGCTGGCGATGATCCCGTATTCGGCGGCCACGTCCATCGCCCGCTTCCAGCTATCGGTCAGCTCGACATGATCAATCCGATCACCGGTAGCATCCCACTGTGTAAGTTCCGGCCGGGAGGCCCGGTCCGCCAGCTGGAGGTCGTACAGCTCGTCTCCGGCGAGGCGACCGAGAGCTTCCATCTCGGGGCGAATGTCCGCGAGGACGTCCGGAGGGAGGACTCGCTCAAGATACCCGCGAAGTACGCGGTCGTCCGTGAACTGGTTTTCGAGCCTGGCAATCTTAGATCCTTTCGGGGGCATACAACTAAAACGGTCATCGTGCAGAACATCATCGGGAGAGGGAACAGCACCGTGGCTGTTCACCCGAATAAATGCATGCATGATGCCGGAGTTGAGACACCCATTCGCACTTTGCGCGAAACCGATCTGCGTTGCTACGGGACGTGCCGATGGGAAGGTGTTCTACGCCATGGACGCCACGTCCTCCGTCAGAAACCGACGGATGGCGTTCGTCACAGCATCGGGTTGTTCAACGGCCGACGAGTGTCCGGCCTGCGGCAGAACCAGCATCCGGGAGTTGGGCAGGGCGTCGTGCGCTGTCGCCGTCTTCTCGGGCGGGGTAGTTTTGTCTTCCCCGCCTACAATCAGCAACGTGGGTATTCGTGCCTGGCCGAGAACGGGAAGGGCGCTTTCCCTGGAGAAAATGGCGCGACCGGCGCGAACGATGCCGCGGGGGTCCTGCGCGGTAATGCGATCGGTCCAATCGCGCACCTTGTCCGGGTGCTCTCGGCGGAACGTCTGTCCAAACATCAGCGGAATGACGCGATCGATGACGCTGTCGTATCCGAACTGATCGACCATGGTGATCATGGCCTGATACTTCATCCATCGCCAGAGGCTCTCGGCGCCGGCGTCACTATCGAGGAGGATCGCGGAATGCAGCCGCTCGCCGTAGTGTGCGAGCAGCCGAAACCCGACGAAGCCGCCCATCGACAGGCCAACGTAGTGGCAGCGGTCGACATCCATGACGTCGAGCAATTCAGCGACGTCCCGCGCCAGATCGCGCACGTCATAGCCGCCCGTGGTGATTTCCGACATTCCCTGACCGCGCCAGTCGAACGCGATGCAGCGGTAGTCGTCCTGAAGCGCTTCGATTTGTTGATCAAACAGCCGGTGGGTCATCAGGTAGCCGTGGCCGAAGACAATCGTCTCGTCCCCTTCGCCGACATCGCGGACGAAGTACTCGCAGCCGTTAACC